>CAZKTB010000033.1:0-12570 GCA_964555485.1 uncultured Thiopseudomonas sp.
CCAAACCCGGTCATTAAGCGGCAAGTTCCTGCTCATGTCTGGCTGGTGATTCTTTGCTGGCTTTCGCAGGGAACCCTATCTGCAAAACACTCAGCAACCCTGTTAAATCTTGGTGACCAGGTCCGTTAGTCGTAGAGCCATCGTGCACCAGTTTTTGCCTATATAATCGCGCGCTTTTGACTTTACAAAAGCTAGCGCCATGGCCAATACGCTGAAGACCCCCTACTACCTGATCGACAAGTCTCGTCTGCTCCGGAACATGGAGAAGATGGCCTATGTGCGTGAGCATTCCGGTGCGAAGACCCTGCTGGCACTCAAGTGCTTTGCCAGCTGGTCGGTGTTCGACCTGATGCGCGAGTACATGGACGGCACCACCTCCAGCTCGCTGTACGAGGTCAAGCTGGGTTACGAGAAGTTCGGCGGCGAGACCCATGCCTACAGTGTGGCCTATGCCGATGATGAAATTTCTGAAGTGCTGGCCAACAGCGACAAGATCATCTTCAACTCGATCAGCCAGTTGCAGCGCTTTGCTGAAGTGTCCAAAGAACATGTGCGCGGCCTGCGCATCAACCCGGGTCTGAGCACGTCCGAGTTTCCACTGGCTGACCCGGCCCGTCCGCACAGCCGGCTGGGCGAGCATGATCCGGCCAAGATCGAGGCCGTGCTGGATCAGGTGTCCGGCTTCATGCTGCACAACAACTGTGAAAACGACAGTTTCGAGCGCTTCGACCAGATTCTGACCGCTATCGAGGACAAGTTCGGTCACCTGTTTCACAGGGTTGAATGGATCAGTCTCGGTGGCGGCATCCACTTCACCGGCGAGGATTACCCGCTGGACAAATTCTGCGCCCGCCTCAAGGCGTTTGCGCAAACCTACGGCGTGCAGGTCTATCTGGAGCCCGGCGAAGCGGCGATCACCAACAGCACAACGCTGGAAGTCACTGTGCTGGATACCCTGTTCAACGGCAAGCATCTGGCAATTGTCGACTCCTCCATCGAAGCGCACATGCTGGACCTGCTGATCTATCGCGAAACAGCCAAGCTTGTGCCCGATGCCGGCGAGCATGAATACATGGTGTGCGGCAAATCCTGCCTGGCCGGCGACATCTTTGGCGAGTTCCGCTTCGAGCGTCCGCTGCAGATTGGCGACCGCCTCTCCTTCCAGGATGCGGCCGGCTACACCATGGTGAAGAAAAACTGGTTTAACGGCGTGAAAATGCCGTCAATTGCTGTAAAGCAACTGGATGGCCGTATCGAGCTCATCAAGGAGTTTGGCTACGGCGACTTTAAATCAGGGCTGTCCTAGCCCGATCTTGTGGAGTCTTTATGTAAATGAAAAGAAACGTTCTGATTATTGGCGCCGGGGGTGTCGCACAGGTAGTCGCACATAAATGCGCGCAAAACAACCAGCTTCTGGGTGAGATCGCAATAGCTTCACGCACACTGGAAAAGTGTGAAGCCATTGCAGCCAGCGTGGAGGAAAAGAAAGCCTGGCAACAGCCCGCCAAATTGCATTGTTACCAGCTGGATGCGCTGGATGTGGCAGCCACTGCCGAGCTGATCCGCAATACCAACTCGCAAATAGTCATCAACGTTGGCTCCGCTTTTCTCAACATGTCGGTGATGAGCGCCTGCATCGAGACCGGTGCCGCCTACATCGACACCGCCATTCACGAAGATCCGGCCAAGATCTGTGAAAACCCGCCCTGGTACGGCAACTATGAGTGGAAGCGCCTGCAGGAATGCGCCGACGCCAAGGTTACCGCCATTCTGGGGGCAGGCTTTGACCCGGGTGTGGTCAATGCCTACGCCGCACTGGCCAACAACCACTACTTCGACAGCATCGACTCCATCGACATCATCGACATCAACGGCGGTGATCACGGTCGTTACTTCGCCACCAACTTCGACCCGGAAATCAACTTCCGCGAGTTCACCGGCCGCGTCTGGACCTGGCAGAACAACAAATGGACTAAAAACAAGATGTTCGAGGTCAAGCGGACCGACGACCTGCCCGTGGTCGGCGAGCGCACCAGTTACCTGACCGGTCACGACGAGATCCACTCGCTGTCAAAGAACCTGAACGTGCCCAACATCCGCTTCTGGATGGGCTTTGGTGATCACTACATCAACGTGTTCAACGTGCTGAACAACCTGGGCCTGCTCTCTGAACAGCCAATTAAAACCGCCGAAGGGCTGGAAGTGGTACCACTGAAAGTGGTCAAGGCCGTACTGCCCGACCCCAACAGCCTGGCCGCCGGCTACACCGGCAACACCTGCATCGGCGATCTGGTCAAGGGCAAGAAGGATGGCAAGGATCGTGAGGTGTTCATCTACAACGTGGCCAGCCACGAGGAAGCCTACAAGGAAGTGGGTACCCAGGGTATTTCCTATACCGCTGGCGTACCTGCAGTGGCTGCTGCCCTGCTGGTGGCTGATGACCAGTGGGATGTGGAGCGCATGGTCAACGTCGAAGAACTGGACCCGCGCCCTTTCCTCAACCTGCTCAACAAGATGGGGCTGCCGACCAGCATCCGTGACGAGCAAGGCGATCGCCCGCTGACTTTCGAGTAATCGTCTGTCTCGAAAAAACCGCAGCCTGTTAATCCTCGCTGCGGTTTTTTATGTCTGCGATACCTTCGGTTTATAAGTCTATAGGCAGGTTCCAAAAGATATCTTCACGGAGCAGCCTGCATCCCATATGCTGACCGCATCATTTACTGCCTTATCTTCGCCCTCCGGATGTCGACAAGACTCATCTCAGCAATCACCTTCTGTGGGAGATCAGCATGAACCGGCCAGCCCCTACCCCCGGCAAATCAGGCCATGATGCAGCCACTATGGGTTTGTCACAGACCCCGCCCAGCCAGCCAACGCACAGTACGGAGCATGCCTGATCATGTCCAACGTCACTGGAACGGTATTTCACACCATAGGACATTCAACCCTGGAGCTGGATGTGTTTCTGGCCCTGCTGCTCAAGGCACAAATCGAATGCGTGGTGGATGTACGTCGCCTGCCCGGCTCCAGCCGCTATCCGCAGTTCAATCAGGAGCCCTTGCGTAATGCGCTGGCAGATGCAGCTATCGATTACCGGCACTGCATGAGCCTGGCCGGGCGCCGTGGTCGCCAACCGGTTGATCCTGCACTCAATGCCGGCTGGCAGAATCAGAGCTTTCACAACTACGCTGACTACAGCCTGCAGCCGGAATTTGCTGCCGCTCTTGCCCGATTGCTCGAGGTTGGCCAGCAACAGCGGGTGGTCATTCTCTGCGCTGAAGCAGTCTGGTGGCGCTGTCACCGGCGCATCATCAGCGACCATCTGCTTGCAGCCGGCCAGTGCGTCCTGCACATTGTTGGCAACCGTACCGAAAAAGCACGTCTGACTACTTTTGCCCATGTAGATACCAATGGACAACTCACTTACCCTGCAAAAACTGGCGATTGAGGGTATGCTAGACCGCCCGCAAGCTGATCATGAGGCATGCAATGACTTTACGCATCCTTAAGCTCCTTCTGCCAGCTCTGCTTTCTGTTGTCCTGCTGGGCGGCTGTAGCAAGCAGGATCCGGGCTCGGCACTGGAAGCAGCTGCCACGGCTCTTGAGCAGGGCATTTCCAAGCGCCAGCCCAAGGCCGTAATGAAACTGTTGCATCAGGATTTCACCGGCAGCCACGGAATGGATCGCCAGGCCGCACATCAGCAGATGCTGGCGCTGTTTTTACGCTATCAGAATATCAGTGTACTGGTGGTTAATCGCCAATGCCAGCTGGACAAGGGGTTCTATGACCGCGGCCATTGCAGCGCCCGGGTTGGCATCAGTGGTGCACAGGGACTGATTCCCGAGCGTGCCGAGCTGTACAGAGTCGACACCACCTGGCAACTGCAGGGCGGCGACTGGCAGTTGCTCAAGCTTGAATGGGAGTGATGACCGTCTTCCGGCCATCCTCCTGACCACCGGTTACTCGTCACTGTTTTGCCCTTCGGCAGTACCTGCTATTGCTGGAATACAACAAAAATCACTTTATTCACCATCCAGTCCAATGGAGGCGGCGTGGTTCATATTTTCATTGCTACTGATTGCAAATCGGTATCGAACAAGTCTGCCAGGCAACAATCAGCATTGCTGTCATGACAGATAACGCAAAAGCCGACAACCTGTTACTGGGCATAGTGCTGATTGTGGTGGCCGGCGCCATGCTGGCCGGTCACGACGCCATGACCAAGTCGCTGGCATTAGGCTATCCGGTCACCCTGATCATCTGGGTGCGCTACACGATACAGACGGCACTGCTACCGTTGATTTTCATGCCGAAGATGGGCACAAGGCTGCTGCATACTTACCGGCCGGTCCTGCAGCTGCTGCGTGGCATCAGCCTGATGGGTGTCAGCCTGTTGCTGATCACCGGCTTGCGCTACATCCCGCTGGCCGAGGCCACTGCAGTGATGTTTCTGGCGCCGGTATTTGTCACTCTGCTGTCAGCCCTGCTGTTGCGGGAAAAGGTCAGCGCAAGGCAGTGGTTGGCGGTTGGCCTCGGCCTGCTTGGCGTAACCCTGATTGTGCGGCCGGGCGGCGAACTGTTCAGTTTGCCGATTCTGCTGCCGCTTGCTGCCGCATTCTGTTTTGCCCTGTACCAGCTGCTGACACGCATGCTGACCGGCAAGGATCACCCCGCAACCAGCAATTTCTATTCCGGCCTGATCGGCGCACTCTTGCTGGCGCCGCTCGGGCTCTTTCAGCTTGATGTGCTACAAGAGATGCCGGTTCCGACACTGGCCATGGTGCTGGCGCTCGGAGCCATCGCCATGACCGCCCACATGCTGCTGACAGTGGCTTTCCGTTATGCCTCGGCAGCAGTGCTGGCACCCTTCACCTATGCCCAGATCATCAGTGCCGGTGTAGTTGGCTGGCTCGCTTTTGATCAGCTACCGGACCGCTGGGCACTGCTTGGTGTGCTGGTGATCATTGTCGGTGGTGCCTGGAGCGGCTGGCAACAGATGCGTCGTCACTCGTGACAACTGGCCTGTTACACGGCAATCAGCGACAATCTCCCGCTTTTACCTGATTCGGAACCTTCATGACTGCTGTCACCCCCGCATTGAACCGCCGCATCTGGATGCTGGCCTGGCCGCTATTGCTGTCCAACCTGACCGCCCCCCTGCTGAGCCTGGTGGACACTGCCGTAGTCGGCCATCTGGAGTCACCACGCTATCTGGCAGCGGTGGCAATGGGCGGCAACTATTTCATGTTCCTGTACTTCTCCTTCAACTTCCTGCGCATGGGTACCACCGGCTTCACCGCCCAGGCCCGAGGCGGCAGCCATTCAACACTGATTGTGATTTGTCGTGCCCTGTTGCTGGCCGCCCTGCTTGGCGGCCTGTTGATTGCGATCAACCCCTGGCTGCGTGACCTTGGCCTGTTGCTGCTTGGCGGCAGCGAAGAGGTGCAATCACTGGCCGCGCAGTACATCAACATCCGCATTCTGGGTGCACCGGCCGCTCTGGCCAACTTTGCGCTGATCGGCTTTGCCATTGGCGTGCAGCAAACCCGCATCCCGTTCAAGATGACCGTGCTGATGCATGGCAGCAATGCCGTGCTAAGCTACAGCCTGGTCTACATCTGGCATTACGATGTATCCGGCGTGGCCGCGGCCAGCGCCATGGCCGACTATCTTGGCCTGTTTGCGGCGTTGTACTGGCTGCGCGGCGAGTTCAGCGCCGAAGCCCGCCGCGAAGTGGTCGAACTGGGCCTGCTGCGGCTCAAGCCCATGCTGCAGCTGGTGGCAGTCAATCGTGACCTGTTCATCCGCAGCCTGGCACTGCTCAGCGTGTTCTTTTTCTTTACCGCCCAGGGCGCACGCTTTGGCGACACCACGCTTGCCGCCAATGCCGTGCTGGTCGCTTTTTTGCTGATTCTGAGCAACCTGCTGGACGGTTTTGCCAACGCCGCCGAGGCCCTGGTTGGCGAGGCAGTCGGTGCGCGCAATGCCAGCGCCCTGCACCGTTCGGTAAAAGCCACCGGACTCTGGTCGTGCTATATCGCACTGGGCGCCTTTGTCGGCTTCCTGTTGCTGGGCGCGCCCCTGATCAACCTGCTGACCGACCTGCAAAGCGTGCGTGATGTGGCCCTGAGCTACCTGCCCTGGATGCTGGCCCTGCCCTTTACCGCCAGCCTGGGTTTCTGGCTCGATGGTGTGTTTGTCGGCGCAACCCGCGCCCACGACATGCGCAACACCATGCTGATGGCAGTGGCCGTTTTCTTTCTGGTCTGGTGGCTGACCCGTCCACTGGGTAACGATGGCCTGTGGCTGGCGATGAACGCCCTGATGCTCAGCCGCGGCCTGCTGATGGCACTGGTCTGGTGGCGTAACCGGGAGACTGTGGTTACCCACAACAGCTGTGGATAACTCTGTGCACGAGCTGCTGACAGATGGCTCCGGCCAGCATGGATCCACGCTGCCCGGCAAATTGTATGTTTTTTAACCACCAGATCAAACCGGTGGAAAATCAATCAGTTAGCAGCTAATCAGTTCTGTTGAAAGCAACAGCCACAGCCCGCACTGCTTTTTCAAACAGCTTGACCTAGACTGTGCACAGATGATTGCAAGCTCAGGGTTTTATCATGCCGTTACAGATAGTTCGAGATGACATCACCAGGCTGGACGTTGATGCCATTGTCAACGCCGCCAACACTTCGCTGGTCATGGGCGGTGGTGTTTGTGGAGCCATTTTCAGTGCCGCCGGTATCGAACAAATGCAGCAGGCCTGTGCTGGTCTGGGGCCCATAGCGACCGGTGAAGCCGTAATCACACCAGGCTTTGCCCTGCCGGCCAGACATGTCATTCATGTGGCCGGACCTGTATACAGCAGGCAAAGCCCGGAGCAAAGTGAGCAACTGCTACGTGCGGCCTATCACAATGCCCTGCAGCTGGCAGTGGATAGCGGCTGTGAAAGCATCGCCTTTCCGCTTATCTCTTCCGGTATCTACGGCTACCCCAAAGACCAGGCACTAAGTGTAGCGCGTGACAGCATCCGCGAGTTTCTTGACCGGCAGGAAGCGGAGCTGGATGTACGGCTGGTGATATTCGACAAGAGCGCCTACCAGCTCAGCCAGCAATTGCTCGACGACGTGGCCAGCTTCATCGAGCAGCATCATGTGGACTGGCTCGACCAGATGTATGCCCGTGAACGCATGCACCTTAGTGTTGACGAGCTGGTGGCACCTATGGATGCCAGATATGAGGCAGAACTGCTCAAGCCTGGTCAAGCCGCATTCAACCTGCAACTGGACGAACCCTTTGAGGTGTATCTATTGCAGCTGATTCGTGACAGCGGCAAAAGCGAGGTGCAGGTGTACAGGGACGCCAACCTGACCCGCCAGCTGTTTTCCAAGATCCGCACCGGCAATGGCTATGTACCAGGCAAGCGAACCATTCTGGCCCTGGCCATTTCCCTCGAGCTAGATCTGGAACAGACCGAACAGCTACTCAACCGTGCCGGCTATGCCCTGACCAGGAGCCAGCTGTTCGATGTCATCGTCGAGTGCTTTATCCGCAAAGGGCTGTACGATATTTTCCAGATCAACGAAATGCTGTTCGAACACGACCTGCCACTGTTCGGCTAGCCAGGTCATTTGTCGCTTGCCAGGCGACCTTTGTCAGCTCGTCCATCGCTAGAGTTGTCCCACATTCACACCAGAGGACAACACCATGAACAACCTGACCGAACTGGTATTCATCCTGGACCAAAGCAGTTCCATGCACGGGCTGGAAGCGGAAACCCTGAGCGGCTACAACAGCATGCTGGACAAGCAGAAACCCATGTACGCACCCTGCAGGGTCTCCACCTTCCTGTTCGACAGCACAACGTGGATCATCCATGACCGTGCCGATATCAAACAGATTCCCCACATGACCGCCGAACACTATCGGCCGCAGGGCTACACCGCACTGCTCGATACTGTGGGGCTGGCGATCGACCGCATCGGAAATATCCAGAAGTACACGCCGCCACAGCAGCGTGCAGAAAACGTGATGATGGTGATCATTACCGATGGCATGGAAAACGCCAGCCGGCATTACAGCCTGCCCAGAGTACGACGCATGATCGAACACCAGAGGCAGCGTTTTGGCTGGGAGTTCATCTTTCTTGGCGCCAACATTGATGCCGTAAATACAGCAAGCAGCTACGGCATTCAGCCTGACTGCGCCAGTGACTACATCGCCGACAGCCAGGGTACCAGGCTAAGCTTCGACGCTGTTTCCGATGCTGTCAGCAGTTTTCGCCTCAAGGAAGCCGACTTTGCACGACAACTGGACAAAGTACGTCACGACCAGCGCCAACGCACCAGGCAATAAGCCGCTTACACAACGCCTGCATCGGAGTTTCGGTTGGACCATTTTTGCGCGGCAACTAGACCGGGTACTTCACGATCTGCATCAGCGCGCCGGTCACGCAAAGTCTGTACTGGAGTTGGGGTTAGACCGGAGCAAGCCTTGCTGTCAGGATTGAACTTGTTCAAGCCTGATAGCGCGAGCTTGCGGAGCGTCTAACCCCAACTCCAAACTCCGCGTTAAACGCCACGCTCGTTGTTCCACACCAACACATGCAACTGCGGCAGTATCCGTGCGCCAAACCAGCGATCACTGGCGGCACGCTGTACCAGCCAGCGGTACTGACTGTTCAACTGCTCAAGGTCGGTTTCACGTTCCGGCTGCTCTGGAGTTGCCGCCTGCATATTACAGGGCTGCAGACACAACGGCAGCTGTGGAAACTGCTGTGCCACCTGCCGCGCCCACTGATAGTCGGTCTCGTCAGCCACAACCAGCTTGAGGGTCAGGCTTGTGTCCGCATCAGCCGCATCAATGCACTCCTGCAAGCGTTCTGCGGAAAAGCGCATGCCGGAAGATGGCGGTTTCGGGCTCAGGGTCAGATGATCCAGTAACGCAAACCAGTCCTGCGCCTTGCTGCCCTGGGTTTCCAGCGCAAAGCGATACCCCTGGTCCCGGCCCAGCTGCAGCAGGGGTTCCAGTGGCTGTAGCGCCGGATTGCCGCCGGACAGAGTCACCAGCAGCGGATTGCCACCACTAAGCTGGCGTACCTGTTGCATGATGGCTTCCGCCGTCATCGGCTGCCACTGCGCCTTGAAACGCGGCTCAACCGCATACAGGGTATCGCACCAGCTGCAGCGAAAGTCGCAACCACCGGTGCGCACAAACACCGTCGGCATGCCAATCAGAGTGCCCTCGCCCTGTACTGTCGGGCCGAAAATCTCGCTGATCAGGATCATGGCTGGTACAGCGCCCAGGTTTTCGGCGTTTCCGAAACCGCTACCGCACACACCTGTGGCCAGCGCGCCTTGGCCCAGTCGTACAGGTGACGTGCCAGCAGCTCGGCGGTGGGCCGGTCGCTGTCGAGCACCTCATTCAGGTGACGGTGATCCAGATGCTGGTCAATGTATTCGCCAAACGGTTTGAGTGCGGTGTAGTCCACTACAAAGCCGTACTCGTCCAGTTCCGCACTGGCCAGCTCCAGCCGTACCACATAGTTGTGGCCATGCAGCCGGGCACATGGATGGCCTTGCGGCATGCGTGCCAGCTGGTGTGAGGCGCTGAAATGAAATTCCTTGCTGATCCGGTACATGTCAGGCCTCCTGCTGCGCATAGACAGTAGGATCGACAATACCGGCCTGTGCCACGGCATCGATCCGTTCAAGACAGGTGGCACAGCGACCGCAGTGCAGCTCACCACCCTCATAACAGGACCAGGTTTCAGCAATCGGCACTGCATAAAGAGCCGTATCGCGGGCAATAGCGGTTTTGTCAGCCTTCACATAGGGCGCAAACAGCTGTACTTCAGCCTGATCGGCCAGCGCCAGGCGCTGCATGCTGGCCATGGCATCAATGAACTCGGGCCGGCAGTCGGCATAGACAAAGTGATCACCGCCATGCACGGCAATCGCCACAGTATCCAGCTTGCGGGCCGCCGCCACACCAAAGGCGATAGTCAGCATGATGGCATTGCGGTTTGGCACCACGGTCAGCTGCATGTTGTCCTGGTTGTACTCGCCGTGGGGTACGTCAATGTCGTCCGTCAGCGCTGAGCCGGACAGTTGCTGGCCGATACTGCGGATATCCAGCAGGATAAAAGGCACATTCAGCCGCTCTGCACAGCTACGTGCAGCGGCAATTTCTTTCTGGTGGCGCTGACCATAGTCAAAGCACAGCAAGGCGGCCAGCTGATCACTGGCATGCAAACGATGAGCGAGGGTAACGGAGTCGAATCCGCCGGAGCAGATCAAAAGAGCATTCATGAGGGGTCCTTGTTTTGTTCGGGTAGGCTGCGACCGATTGAGGCGCAAATTCTAACGCCACCGCACCAGGTTCGCCAGAGATTTAGTCTGCATATTCACATTCCGTGGAACCACATCTATATGTGTCGAGGAAAAATAACAGCGGTGCCGACGGCATTGTGCACAACTCACAAAAGCTGTGGATAACTCTGTGGAATAGCTGGATACCAATGCGGCAAACACAGTACATACAGGCCTCGTGAGCAAACTGGCTGTTTTTTCACCAAAACCGACTTACTCACGGCAAATCAATGAGTTACAAGCAGCTACCATATACCTACAACGCTTTTCAAGCAGCTTTGTCCTCACATCGCTTTTCTGCAACCAGCATGTGCACAACATATTCTGAACATCAGAAAACACTTGGGGTTTGTTCCCTTCATTGGCTGTTTTTGCACATTCTGGTGTCAGAAAATGGCGCAAAACCTCAGGTTCCGACATCAAATCAGCGTGCACGAATATTTCGGGCAAAAAAAAGCGCCCCGTAGGGCGCAAAGCGGAAACTTTCAACAGACGCAATCAGTGGCGCCTGTATATTGATAAATCCTAGAAACAGTCACCGGGCACATGCACCCAGCCGCTCATCAGTACGCGGGCACTGCGGCTCATGATGGCCTTTTTGGCAACCCACTGACCGCCCTCTTCCACTGCTTCGGCACCGACACGCAATGTGCCGGACGGATGACCAAAACGCACCGCGGTACGATCACCACCACCGGCAGCCAGGTTGACCAGGGTGCCAGGGATGGCTGCAGCAGTACCAATGGCCACTGCCGCTGTGCCCATCATGGCGTGGTGCAGCTGGCCCATGGACATGGCACGTACCAGCAGATCGATATCTTCCGTTTTGATCGCCTTGCCGCTGGATGAAGTGTAGCTTGCCGGTGGAGCGACAAAGGCCACCTTGGGCGTGTGCTGACGGGCTACCGCCTCGGACACATCCTTGATCAGACCCATCTTCACCGCACCATAGGAGCGGATCAGCTCAAACTTGGCCAGCGCCGCATTATCACTGTTGATATCACTCTGCAGCTCGGTTCCGGTGTAACCGATATCGGCAGCATTGACGAAAATGGTCGGGATACCGGCGTTGATCATGGTCGCCTGCAGGATACCGAAACCTGGCACTTCCAGCTCGTCCACCAGGTTGCCGGTGGGGAACATGGAGCCTTCGCCATCGGCCGGATCAAGAAACTCGATCTGCACTTCAGCAGCCGGGAAAGTCACACCATCCAGCTCGAAATCACCGGTTTCCTGTACCTGACCATTGGTGATGGGCACATGGGCAATGATGGTTTTCTGGATATTGACCTGCCAGATACGAACGGTGCAAATACCGTTTTCAGGAATCTTGTCGGCATCAACCAGACCATTACTGATGGCAAATGAACCAACGGCCGCCGTCAGGTTGCCGCAGTTTCCGCTCCAGTCGACAAAGGGCTTGTCGATGGATACCTGGCCAAACAGGTAGTCAACGTCATGGCCAGGCTGGCTGCTTTTGCTCAGCAACACGCTCTTGCTGGTGCTGGAGCTGCCGTTGCCCAGGCCATCGATCTGCTTGCCGTAAGGGTCCGGGCTGCCAATGATGCGCAGCAGCAGATTGTCACGGGCCTCACCGGCCACCTGCGCCGCTTCGGGCAGATCCTGCACACGCAGGAACACACCCTTGCTGGTGCCACCACGCATGTAAGTGGCAGGAACTTTAACTTGAGGTACAAAAGACATGATTATTTTTCCGTGCAATTGCTGATATGGAGATTTGTGTTGGGGCTGATGGCTGAGCAAGGCTTCCGCAAGCTGTGGCTGCCAGTCTTGAGCAAGCTCAAGCCTGTTGCTGATGCTTGCTACAGCCTCACCCAGCCCGCCCCGCGAATTCTGTGCAAGACGCAATTTTCGGGGTGGAGGGGAGAGAGTGGGCTGGGCATGACACTACGCAAAGCTGACGCTGCCGGTCTTGAACAAGTTCAATCCCTGCGCTAATGCTTTGCTCCGGTCCTGCCCAGCTTGAAAGTCCGTACTTGTCTGCCAGCTCTCTGGATTACCAGAGCGATGTCATCACAATGACGAGCACACAGCCATAAGTTCAAACCAGACAAGCGTCAGCAGCACGGCGCAGCCGTGCCACACTCCCTCCCACGCGCAAGGTGTGTATGGAGTTCGGGTTGGACCGGAGCAAGCCTTGCTGTCAGGATTGAACTTGTTCAAGCCTGATAGCGCGAG
>CAZKTB010000034.1:0-12461 GCA_964555485.1 uncultured Thiopseudomonas sp.
CGGCGTGCATCATCGACATGCGGTCGCAACGTTCGGCCTCGTTCATGAAGTGGGTGGAAATGAAAATGGTGACCTTGTCACGGCGTGACAGCTCGACCAGCAGCCGCCAGAAATTGTCCCGGGCCACTGGGTCCACGCCGGAGGTGGGCTCGTCCAGAATCAGCAGCTCAGGCTTGTGCACCATGGCCACCGCCAGCGACAGGCGCTGACGCATGCCCAGCGGAATCGCTTCGGGCAAGCGCTCAAGAACATCTGCCAGGTCGAAACGCTCGACCATCTCCGCCACGCGCTCCTGCACCTCTGCATCGGGCACATGGAACAGCTGTGCATGCAGCACCAGGTTCTGTTTGACGGTGAGTTCGTTGTACAGGGAAAACGCCTGAGACATGTAGCCGACCCGGCGTCTGGTGTCGATATCCTGCGGATCCACCTCGTGTCCAAACAGCCAGGCGCGGCCCTCGGAGGCCGGCAACAGGCCGGTGAGCATCTTCATGGTGGTGGACTTGCCGCAGCCGTTGGAGCCGAGAAAGCCGAAGATCTCGCCGCGGCGAATGCGGAACGAGACATTGCTCACGGCAGTGAAATCGCCAAAGCGGATAGTCAGGCCTTCCGCCTCGATGGCGATATCCTGCTCGTCCACTTCCAGCGGCGGAATGACTACCGGCTCGTGGCCCTGCTTCTTGTCTTCCGGCAGCAGGCGGATGAAAGCCTCTTCCAGGTTGTGGCTACCGGTACGCTCCAGCAGTTCGGACGGCTTGCCGGTGGCAAGGATTGCACCGTCATCCATCGCCACCAGCCAGTCAAAGCGCTGGGCCTCATCCATGTAGGCAGTGGCCACCACCACACTCATGTGCGGCCGCTCCTGGCGGATGCGGTCGATCAGGTCCCAGAACTGCTTGCGCGCCAGCGGGTCGACACCGGTGGTGGGCTCGTCGAGCAGCAAAAAGTCCGGGTCGTGGATCAGCGCACAACACAGCCCCAGTTTCTGTTTCATGCCACCGGACAGCTTGCCGGCCGGCCGGTCGAGGAACTGGTGCATGCCGGTGCTGCGGGTCAGGTCGTCGATACGGCGACGACGCTCGGCGGCATCATGGCCAAACAGCCGGGCAAAGAACTGCAGGTTCTCTTCCACCGACAGTGTCGGGTACAGGTTCTTGCCCAGCCCCTGCGGCATGTAGGCGATGCGCGGACAGATAAGGTCCCGGTGGCGCTTGAGCGACATGTCGCCGCCCAGTACCTCGATACGACCGGACTGGATCACCCGGGCACCCGCCAGCAGTGACAGCAGGCTGGACTTGCCCACGCCATCCGGCCCGATCAGGCCGACCATGCAACCGGACGGAATGTCCAGGCTGAGCTGGTTCAGTGCCCGGGTCTTGCCATAGTGCTGGCTGACGTCTTCTACACGGGCGACAGGCTGGCTCATGCCTTACTCCGTCAACCTTGAGGACAGCGAATCCGGCCACTGCGCTTGGTCATCCAGCTTGAGCCAGGCCTCGCCCGGCAGGCCGGTCTTGACCTGATGCAGATGCTGCTTGAGCAGTTCGGGCGCAATCTGCGCCTTGACGCGGAACATCAGCTTTTGCCGCTCGGAGGCTGTCTCCACGGTTTTCGGCGTGAACTGGGCAGTGCTGGCAACAAAGGATACCTTGGCCGGAATCGCCAGATCAGGCGCCACATCCAGCAGCAGGCGCACCTCGCTGCCAATGGCTACCTTGCCGGCAATCTCGCTGGGCAAAAAGAAGGTCATGTACACATCGGACAGGTCGACAATGTTCAGCACCCGGCCACCGGCACCCAGCACTTCGCCGGGCTGGGCCACGCGAAACTGCACGCGGCCATCACGCGGGCTTTTCAGCTCGCTGTCACGGATATCCGCTTCGATCCGGGCAATGGCTGCGCTGGCCGCCTGTACAGAAGATTCCGCACCCACATGCTGCGCTTTGGCAGCACTGATGGCTGCCTGCGCCGCCTTGGCCTGAGCCCTGGTTGCGGTCAGTGCCGCCTGGGCACCCCGCACCCGGGCACGGTCATCATCCAGTTCCTGCATGGAGGCTGCACCCTCTTTGGAGAGCGTACTGGAGCGGGCCAGCCGGCGCTGCGCCGCGTCCAGCTCGGCCTCGCGCTGGGCCACCAGCGCCTGTGCGGCGGCGGCATCGCTTTCGCGCAGGGCCACCTGTGCCTGTGCGGCAGCGACACTGGTTTCGGCCTGATGCAGGGCTGCCGTGGCTTCATCACGCTGGGCCTGCAATGTATCCAGCTGCATCACTGCCAGTTGCTGGCCGGCCTGCACGAAGTCGCCCTCGTCGACCAGGATATCCTCGATCCGGCCCGGCAGCTTGGTGGCGATATTGACCTCGGTGGCCTCGATACGGCCATTACCGCTGATGAAACCGTCACCAGGACCGGCATCTGCATACTGCTGCCAGCCCCAGCGTGCCACCAGCAGCACCAGGGCCGCGACAATGGCGATACGAACCAGCGTATTGAAAGAGAAAGCTTTTTTGTTGCTCATGGTTTACTCACTGCTTGTAGGAGTGTTCGGACCGGCGGCTGCGGATGGCTGTTGGTAACCTCCACCCAGGGCGCTATACAGGGATACCCGGCTGGACAGCACGGCGCGTCCGGTTCCAATCAGTTGCTGCTCCGCGTCCAGCAGGTCGCGCTGGGCGTCCAGCACTTCCAGATAGGCGGCCGAGCCGTTGTCGTACCTCAGCTGGGCCAGTCGTGCCCGTTCGGCCTGGGCATCGCGGGCCACCCGCTGGACGGCGTATTGCTCGGTCAGCCAGTGACTGGCGGCCAGTGCATCGGCCACATCACGGAAGGCATTCTGGATGGATTGCTCATAATCGTTGACCGCCATGTCCCGGCGCACCTGTGACAGTTCAAGGCTGGCACGGCGGCGGCCGCCATCGAAGATGGGCAGGGAGATGGTCGGCATGAAGGTCCAGGCTTTGCTGCCGGACTCGAACAGGTTATCCAGCTCGGCACTGGCAGTACCGAAGCTGCCGGTCAGGGCAATGCGCGGCAAATAGGCAGCGCGTGCCGCACCTATGTTGGCATTGGCGGCACGCAAACGGTGCTCGGCGGCGACAATATCGGGCCTGCGCGCCAGCAGGTCGGATGGCAAACCGGGCTGCACCCTGGCCAGCTCCGGCATCCGCAACTCGGCCTGTCGCAACAGCGGCATGGCGGCATCACCGACCAGCAAACGCAGGGCGTTACGCTGATTGGCATGTTGCAGCTCAAGCTGGGCCAGCATGGCCTGGGCCTGGGTCAGCAGGGTTTGCACCTGGGTGACTTCAAGCCTGGCGGTGGAGCCCACTGCATAGCGGCGCTGAAAAATCTGGTAGGAACGCTCGCGGCTGGCAACGGTTTCACGGGTTACCGCCACTCGCTGATCGAGCTCGCGCAACATCAGGTAGGCATTGGCCACTTCAGCTACCAGCATGGTCTGTACCGCCTGGCTGGCGGCATCGGTAGCCAGCCAGCTTTCCAGCGCCGACTGTTCGAGGCTGCGCACCCTGCCCCACAGGTCCAGCTCCCAGCTGACCAGACCGACTTCGGCACGGTATTCACTGCCAACCATCGAACGTCCGGCCGGACTCAGGTCGGCAGGCATTCGCGCCCTTGATCCCTGCCCGCCGATATTGACGTCCGGCAGACGCTCGCTACGCTGGACGCCATAAGCCGCCCGGGCCTCTTCCACCCGCAACAGCGCCTTGCGCAAGTCACGGTTATTATCGAGGGCGGACGTTATCAGCTGCTGTAGCAGCGGATCGGTAAAGAAATCACGCCAGTACAAGAGCTGTCCGGCACCGGCAGATGCCTCGACAGTCATGGCTGATTCATAGCTGACGGGAACCGGAGCATCCGGCCTGACATACTCCGGCGCCATGGAAGCGCAACCGCTTGCCAGCATGGCAATGGCCGAAGCACCCAGCAGATAGCCGGTAGCAGAACCCATTCTCATTTAACAAACATCCTGTTTTAGCTTTGTCAATAGGACCATTCGGTCGTTAGCAGCATAATAAGTCTGCATATATCGATCTGCAAGTATCAGGTTTGCCAATGCTTGCAGACCTGTCCTGCATCAAGAAGCGCCACCACGGGCTGAAAACATCGGCCAATCCGCGATCTGCACACCAACTCCGGCGCACCAACCTGCCGGCATCTTCAGTACGAAGATGGTGACTACCCGTCCAGAATTATCGAAGCTCCTGCAGCATTTCGTCTGCAGGTTACACAAAGCCGGCACGCCCCAGGGGCTACGCCGGCAATGCCGGCGGCTCATGCCCTCAGTTGCGCTGGCGGCGCGCCTCAATCACGTTGGGCAGCTGATCCAGACGGTTGAGCAGGCGGCTGAGCATATCCAGCGTGGATACCTCGATGGTCAGCTGGATCAGCGCACTGTTGTCTTCCTTGCTGGTATCGGTCTGCAATGCCACCACGTTGACCTTCTCGTTGAACAGCACCTGGGTGATATCGCTGAGCAGACCGGAACGGTCGTAGGCACGGATCAGCACGTTGACCGGATAGGTTTGCACCGGCTCGTTGCCCCAGCTGACCTGAATGATGCGTTCCGGCTCACGCTCGGCCAGTCCCAGCACGGTAGGACAGTCCTGGCGGTGAATGGTCACGCCACGGCCAATGGTGATGTAACCGGTGATGGGCTCGCCAGGTACCGGCTGACAGCACTTGGCAATCTGGGTCAGCAGGTTGCCAACGCCTTCGATACGTACCTCGTCACGCGGCACGTCTTCATGCACGGTCGGCTTGCGCGGTACCAGATCCAGCGTCTGGCTACGCCGCCCCTTGTCGAGCAGGTGCTGGGCTGCACCTGTGGCCTGGGCCAGGCGGATGTCGCCACCGCCGATTGCCGCGAACAGGTCTTCGGCACCACGCAGGTTGAGCCGTTCGGCCAGTTTGTCAAAGCTCACCGGCATCAGCGCCAGCCGGTTCAGCTCGCGCTCCAGCATCTGCTGGCCGGCCTCGACGTTCTGCTCCCGGTCCTGCAGCTTGAACCAGTGCACCACCTTGGCCCGGGCGCGCGCCGTGTTGACATAACCCAGGTTGGGGTTGAGCCAGTCGCGACTGGGGGCGCCGCTCTTGCTGGTGATGATTTCTACCTGATCCCCGGTTTTCAGGTGATAGGTGAGAGGTACGATGCGCCCGTCGATCTTGGCACCACGGCAGTTGTGCCCCACCTCGGTGTGTACCCGGTAGGCAAAATCCAGCGGTGTCGATCCCTTGGGCAGATCGATGGCATGACCGTCTGGCGTGAACACATAGACCCGGTCGGGCTCGAAATCCATACGCAGCTCTTCGGCCAGCCCGCCAATATCGCCCAGCTCCTCATGCCACTCGAGCACCTGGCGCAGCCAGGCGATCTTCTCTTCGTAATGGTCGGAGCGGCTGTTGACGTCTGTACCCTTGTAGCGCCAGTGGGCACAGACACCCAGTTCGGCCTCTTCATGCATGCCGTGGGTGCGGATCTGTATCTCCAGCACCTTGCCTTCCGGGCCAATCACTGCGGTGTGCAACGAACGGTAACCGTTTTCCTTGGGGTTGGCGATGTAGTCGTCAAACTCGCGGGCAATGTTGTTCCACAGGCTGTGCACTATACCCAGTGCGGTGTAGCAGTCACGCACTTCCGGCACCAGAATGCGTACGGCGCGGACATCATAGATCTCGCTGAAACGCAGGTTTTTCTTCTGCATCTTGCGCCAGATGGAATAGATGTGTTTGACCCGGCCGCTGATTTCCGCCTCGATGCCGGCGTCCTGCATTTCGCTATTGAGCTGCTGCACCACATCATCAATGAAGCGCTGACGGTCGAGCCGCTTTTCGTGCAGCAGGCCGGCGATATGCATGTACTGTTCAGGCTCAAGGTAGCGGAACGACAGGTCTTCCAGCTCCCACTTGATGTGGCCGATGCCCAGACGGTGCGCCAGCGGGGCATAGATGTCGAACACTTCACGGGCAACGCGATAGCGCCTTTCATCAGGCGCATTCTTCACCGCACGGATGGCGCAGGTACGTTCGGCCAGCTTGATCAGGGCCACACGCACGTCATCAACCATGGCCACCAGCATCTTGCGCAGGTTTTCCACCTGGACCTGGGCGTTGAGCACCACAGACTCGCGCGGATTCAGGCTGGCGCTGATGGCCGCCATGCGTAACACACCATCAATCAGCTTGGCCACAGTGGCCCCGAACTCTTCTTCAATCTGTGTCAGGCTGGCCTTGTTTTCACGCACGCTGCGATAGAGGATGGCCGCCTGCAGGGTTTCTTCATCCAGCATCAGGTCAACCAGAATCTGCGCCGTCTCCAGCCCTATCTGCAGGCTGGAACTGCCATCCGGCCAGAGATTCTTCGCTGCATGGGCCTGCAGCTCCGCATCACGGGCAAACTCGCAGGCACGCAGCAGGCAGGCAGCATCCAGGCTGTCATCGATTTCCTGCAGATGGGCCACCCAGCGTTCCAGGTCAATACTGCCATCGGCATTGAGGGGGTGCTGAGTTCTCACTTGAACCATGAGGTTTCCTTAACTATGCGGTTTTCACAAACAGGGCCATGGCTTCAACGTGGCCGGTATGGCTGAACATGTCCAGACTGCAGGCTTTTGCCAGGCGATAGCCTTGCTCGCTCAGCAAGGCCGCATCACGGGCCAGGGTCGCCGGATTGCAGGATACATAAAGTATCTTGCGCGCGGCAAACCGTCCCAGCCGCTCGCTGATCTGCTGGGCACCGTCACGGGGCGGATCCAGCACGACAAGATCAAACGGCTCTTTGGCCCAGCGCTGACCGGTCAGTTCCTGTGACAGGTCGACAGCATGAAAATGCAGATTATCCAGTCCCTGCGCAGCGGCATTCTGGCGCGCCCGCTCGACCATGGCAGCCACGCCTTCCACTGCAACCACGCTGACCGCCTGCTGCGCAAGCGGCAGGCTGAAGTTGCCCAGCCCGCAGAACAGGTCCAGTACCCGGTCGGTTGGCTGCACTTCCAGCCAGTCCAGCGCACGATTGATCATCTGCTGGTTCAGTGCCTCGTTGACCTGTACAAAGTCGCCCGGGCGGCAATCGATTTCCAGCCCCTGATCGGCCAGGCGATAGCTCAGGCGGCTGTCAGGCTGGTCAGGAAAAGGCCCGGCATCAGTTTGCCACCAGAGCTGCAGGCCGGCCTGCCCGCAAAAATCACGCCACGCCTGTTGCCAGCCATCACTGACCGGCCGGATCAGGCGTACCAGCAAGGCGGTGGCACTGCCGGCCAGCAACTCCAAATGACCGATCGCCTGCGGCTGTTGCAGCTCATGCACGAAGTCAGCCAGGGCCGGCAACACGTCCTGCAGTTCGGCCACCAGCACCGGGCACTGGCGCACATCGACAATCTCGCGCGAGGCCAGCGCGCGGTAGCCCAGCCGTACCCGGCCGTTCTTGTCGGTCAGCAGTGACAGACGCGTGCGCCGGCGATAACCACGGCCATCCGCCACCAGCATGGACTCCCACTGCCCTGCCGTTACACCGGTACGTTGCAGCTGGTCAGCCAGGTATTCCTGTTTCAGCTCGCGCTGCTGCTCCAGTGGCATATGTTGCAGGGTGCAGCCGCCGCAAGTGCCAGCCAGCGGGCAGAAGGGTTCGATACGTTGCGCACTGGCCTGCCGGATATCCTCGGCGATGGCATCCACCACCCTGCTGCGCGCGGCCAGTACCCTGGCACGCACCTGTTCGTCCGGCAACGCTCCACTGACAAACCAGCTGCGGCCATCAACAAAGGCAATGCCGCGACCATCATGAGCCAGGCGCTCAATGGTCAGAACCTGCTTCTGGCCGGGCACCGGCCCTTTTTGCTGCTTGCCGCCAGCTGGCTGAAAGCGCAATCCCTGACGCGGTTTGCGACTCACTGCGGCGCCTCGTCATAGATGCCGCTGGACAGGTAGCGGTCGCCACGGTCGCAGATGATGGCAACCAGTGTGGCGTTCTCGACCTCTTGCGCAATGCGCAGCATGGCGGCCACCGCGCCACCGGACGACACACCACAGAAAATGCCTTCTTCACGGGCCAGACGGCGCATGCAGTTCTCGGCTTCTTGCTGGCCCATGTCGACAATGCGGTCAACGCGGCTGGCGTCGAAAATTTCCGGCAGATAGGCCTCGGGCCAGCGGCGAATGCCGGGAATGGATGCATCAGGCTCGGGCTGCAGGCCAACGATCTGTACTGCGGGATTCTGTTCTTTCAGGTAACGGGATACACCCATGATGGTGCCGGTAGTGCCCATGGCACTGACGAAGTGGGTGATCTCCCCGCCGGTCTGACGCCAGATTTCCGGGCCGGTGCTGCTGTAGTGGGCACCGGGGTTGTCCGGGTTGGCAAACTGGTTCAATACCCGCCCCCGGCCTTTGGCTTCCATCTCCAGCGCCAGATCACGGGCCGACTCCATGGTTTCGGTCAGCAGCAATTCGGCACCATAGGCGGTCATCGCCGCCTTGCGTTCGGCAGTGGAGGTATCGGGCATGACCAGGATCATCCGGTAGCCCTTGATGGCAGCAGCCATGGCCAGAGCAATACCGGTATTGCCGGAGGTGGCTTCAATCAGGGTGTCGCCCGGCTTGATATGGCCAGCCTGCTCGGCCTGCTCGATCATTGCGAAGGCGGGCCGGTCCTTGACCGAGCCGGCAGGGTTGTTGCCTTCCAGCTTGACCAGCAGGGTGTTGCCGGTTTCGCGGCCGAGTCGCTGCAAACGGATGAGGGGAGTGTTGCCGATGCAATCGGCCAGGGTCGGATACTGCATGAATCTTTTGCGCCCTATCGAAAAAATGTGCCCATGATACCGGTGCGCCTGTCAGTGCGCCATTAACTGGCGGAATGTGTTTGGCATAAGCTTAGTGCGAAGCCCCTGCTGTACTCCCGCCGCTATGGAAACAAGCGCTTAAGCACTTTGTGTGGACGCTTTCCTATGTGAGCGGTCTTGCCTGCGAGTTGGCTGTCCGTTGTTTTGGAATAATGCCGCTCTCAATGACAGGTTCCTGCGTACAACTTGAAGGAACCTCCTGTCTTGTGCGAATAAATTCGCACCTACAGCCGGGACCCTGCCGCATCTTTGTGCGGGTGCACCTGAAGCCTTATAAGACGGGCAGTTGCCAGTTGATCGGCTCACGACCCATCTGCTGCAGGAACTGGTTGCAGCGGCTGAAATGGCCGCAACCAAGGAAGCCCCGGTAGGCAGACAATGGTGACGGGTGTGCCGATGTCAGAATCAGGTGTTTCTTCGAGTCCAGCAGCGCCGCCTTGCTGCGTGCATGGGCGCCCCAGAGCAAAAACACTACATATTCGCACTCGGCATTGACTACCTCGATGATGCGGTCGGTAAAACGGTGCCAGCCGGTTTTGGCATGGGAGCCGGCCTGCCCTGCTTCTACTGTCAGCGCGGTGTTGAGCAGCAACACGCCCTGCTCGGCCCAGCTTTGCAGGCAGCCATGCGCCGGTAGCGGGATGCATAAGTCGCGCTGCAGCTCTTTGAAAATATTTTGCAGCGAAGGCGGCGGTGGCGTGCCCGGCGGCACGGAAAAACTCAGGCCGTGGGCCTGCCCTTCGCCGTGATAGGGGTCCTGCCCCAGAATGACCACCCTGACTGCAGGCAGCGGAGTCAGGTTCAGGGCATTGAAAATCTGCCCGCCGGGCGGATAGACCTGTTTACCGGCGGCCTTTTCCGCTCGCAGAAAGTCGCCCAACTGCTGCATATAGGGCTGGTCGAATTCGCTGGCCAGCGCCTGCTTCCAGCTCTCGTCCAGCTGCACATCCGGCTTATTCATCGGCAACCCGCGCCAGCGGGAACAGTCGCTTGAAGTTGGCGGTGGTTTGCGCCGCCAGCTGCTCGTAGTCTTCGCCGCGCCACTGGGCCAGAAAAGCCGCTACATCAGCCACATGACCGGGGAAGTTCTTCTTGCCACGGTGCGGCACCGGGGCCAGGTAAGGCGAATCGGTTTCAACCAATAGGCGGTCGGCCGGTACCTTGCGCGCCACTTCGCGCAGCATGTCGGCATTACGGAAAGTCACGATGCCGGAAAAGGAAATATAGTAACCAAGATCCAGACAGGCCTTGGCCATGTCCCAGTCTTCGGTAAAGCAGTGCATGACGCCGGCATTGGGCAGGTCCGCTTCACGCAGCAACGCCAGCGTATCCGCCCTGGCGTCACGGGTGTGCACCACTACCGGCTTGCCGGTCTGACGGGCAGCCTCAAGGTGCAGGCGAAACGAATCCTGCTGCATGGCGGCGGTTTCGGTCTGGTAGTAATAATCCAGTCCGGTTTCGCCAACGGCCACTACACCGGGATGCCCCAGCTCGTCCAGCAGCCAGTCCAGGGTCGGCTCGCCCCCGCGCACCAGATCCAGCGGGTGAACCCCTACGGAGCAGTCCACATCGGGATAGCGCTCGGTATAGCCGCGCACGGTTGCAGCATTCTCGATACTGATGCCTATACACAAAAAGTGTTTCACACCGCGCTCGCGGGCCGAATCCAGTACGGCATCCAGGCTGCCGTCAAAAGCAGCCAGGTCCAGCCGGTCCAGATGGCAGTGAGAGTCGATCAACATGTAATTCTGGTTGTCCAAACAAAACTTCTAGGAAAAACTGCAAGTGCTGCCCGCAAACGGGACAGCATCTAAAAACTACAGGGTATGCGTGGGGCGTCCGGTTTGCAGCGTACCGGTCAGGTATTGCTCGATCTTGTTGCGTACCGCGATATCGTTCTCGCTGAACTGCACACCAATGCCCGAAGCCCTGTTGCCATGCGCGCCGCGCGGGGTGATCCACACCACCTTGCCGGCAATCGGCAACTTCTCGGGCTCTTCCATCAGGTTCAGCAAAAGGAATACCTCGTCACCAAGCTGGTAGTTCTTGTTGGTAGGTATGAACAGCCCGCCATTCTTCACGAAAGGCATATAGGCTGCATAGAGCACCCCCTTGTCCTTGATGGTCAGCGACATGATGCCATGTCGTGCTCCCGATCCAGCTGGTAGTCCCATAAAAGCTCCTTTAGCAACCCCTGACGGGCCGGGTGACGGTATCAGCCGGCCCTGCATCACTTGCCGGCAACACAACGCATCTGACCGGCAAAACGCCTGTTATCATTTTCGCCGGGCCAGCTCCAGCCACTGGCCCAACAGGCTTTCCAGCAGCAGATCCTGGCGCAATGGCGCGCGGCGCAACAGCTTTACCCTGCGCTCCAGTATCCAGTCATGCAATTGCAACAATGCATCCGCTCCGGCCAGGCCCGACAGGTATTTTAACACAGGCCGCATGTCGGCCAAGCCGAGATCCTCTTCATTCTGCGTCAGCTGGTAGCGCAGAGTCGCCTGGCACCAGCCGGCAAACCACTCCAGCAGCAGTACCGGCGGCAGCTTGGCCCAGCGCGTAGCCAGTTCACTGGCGCTGCTCTGACGCTTGAGCAGCTGCTTGACGCCCTCCACCACTTCGCTGCGCTGCTGCAAAAGCTCGCCACGTGCGTGCTCAAGCGCGCTCAGGGGCGATCCACCGGCCAGCTGCAGCAGCATGTCGCGCTGCTCAACAGCAGTTTCCGGCAGTTTGTGCGCCAGCCACTGCGCTGCCTCCCCTGCCGGCGGCAGTGGGCAGGCCTGCAGCACACAGCGGCTCTTGATGGTCGGCAGCAAAAAACTCGGCTGATCGGACAGCAGCAGGAACACCGTACCCGGCCCCGGCTCTTCCAGGCTTTTCAACAAGGCGTTGGCTGATTCTGTAGTCATCATCTCGGCCGGCACAAGAATGATCACCTTGCGCCCGCCCTGCTGTGCAGTCTGCTGAATAGAGCCAACCAGGTCACGCACGTGACCAATCAGGATCGCCTTGCCCGGCTCTTCCGGCTGCAGATAAAACAGGTCCGGATGAGTTTGAGCATGATACAGCTTGCACGAACTGCAGTTGCCACAGGCCTGCTCCGGCTGCGGCTGACTGCACAGCAGCCAGGCCGCAAAACGCTCGGCCAGCTCGCGCTTGCCGCCGCCGGCCGGCCCGTGCAGCAGATAGGCATGGGCCTGCTGGGCTCTACCGCTCAGCGCATCCCATAGGGGCTGGTGCCATGGCAGATGCTCAGCGGCCATCCAGCAGCTCCATGATTTCCTGCAATACCGGCAGCAGCTGCTGTTGCACCCCGGCGAGCGGCAGAGCCGCATTGATGATGCGGAAACGGTCCGGATCGGTCTGTGCACGCTGCAGATAATTGCCGCGCACCGCCTCGAAAAACGTCTGCTGTTCCTGCTCGAAACGGTCCAGCCGGCCACGCTGCACCGCCCGCGCCATGCCTTCGGCAACTGGCAGATCGAACAGCAGGGTCAGATCAGGACGCAGATCGCCCTGGACGAAGTTCTCCAGAATGGCAATCCGCTGCGGATCGATACCGCGACCGCCACCCTGATAGGCATAGGTGGCATCGGTGAAACGATC
>CAZKTB010000035.1:0-4143 GCA_964555485.1 uncultured Thiopseudomonas sp.
CTCTTTGTTGGCGCTGGACGTCATTCTGCGCGCAGCGGAGCGAAGTCGCAGAATCCATGGTGAGTAGACGCACTGGACCCTGCGACTACGCGCAGGGTGAGCCGGGTGCTATCAGGCGGGTGAGATGTGTTCGAATAAATTCGAACTCACAAAGCGCTGTGCTTGAAGCCGGCTGTAGGTGCGAATTTATTCGAACAGTCAGACTCAGTGCGAGCGTTGCACTATGTAATCGGCCAGCTGGCGCAGGATGACGGCCTTGTCATCAAAGGCTTCCAGAGCCTGCAGGGCGTCATCACGCAGCTGCAGGGCGTACGCGCGAGCCTGTTCCAGGCCGAGCAGGGCCGGGTAGGTGGACTTGTCCTGTTCAAGGTCGCTGCCTTGCTGCTTGCCAAGGGTTTCGGTATTGCCGGTGACATCCAGAATGTCGTCCTGAACCTGGAAGGCCAGACCGATGGCGTCGGCGTAGGCTGCCAGGGACGCAAGCTGGTCGCTGTCGGCATGACCGCTGGCCAGGGCGCCAAGCTGCACGCTGGCGCTGATCAGGGCGCCGGTCTTGTGCCGGTGAATGCGCTCCAGTTCGTTCTGGTCGGCCCGCTTGCCGGTGGCGGCAAGGTCTATTGCCTGTCCACCCACCATGCCGGCGGGGCCGGCAGCGCGGGCCAGTGTGGTGATCATTTGCAGGTAACGCCCAGGATGGCCATGCTCACGGGCTGCATTGGCGAGTACCTCAAAGGCCAGGGCCTGCAGGCCGTCTCCGGCGAGAATGGCGCTGGCCTCGTCAAAGGCGATATGGGTGGTGGGCTGGCCACGGCGCAGGTCGTCATCGTCCATGGCCGGCAGATCGTCATGTACCAGTGAGTAGGCATGGATCAGCTCGACCGCGCAGGCCGGAGCGATGGCACTATCGGGGCTGCCGCCCAGCGCCATGCAGCTGGCCATCACCAGCAACGGACGCACTCGTTTGCCGCCGTTCATCACGCTGTAATGCATGGCGCGGTACAGCTGCTGCATTTTTGCATGGGGCGCGACAAACAGCTGCTCCAGTGCCGGGTTGATGTGCTTTTCGCAGAAGCCCTGGAAGCTGTGCAGATCAGAAGGGTATGTCGTCATCGGAGTCGCTACCGGCGGGAGTGGAGGAGGTACTTTCCTGCAGGGGAGCCTCCTGCAGCTGGCCATTTTGCTCCAGCAGCACTGTAATGCGCTGGCGTGCCTGATCCAGGGCCTGCTGGCATTCGCGGGTCAGGCCGACCCCTTTTTCAAATGCCTGTAGTGCCTGCTCTAGGCTCAGGTCGCCGCTTTCCAGCTGCTCCACTGTTTCCTGCAGGTCGCTGAGCGACTGTTCAAAGTCAAAAGAGGGCTTTTTGGTGGTCATGCGTCTGCCTGAAATGAAGGAAAGAAAAAAGCCGGCAACTGGGCCGGCTTTGTCTGCTGCTTACTTGCCGAATGCGGCGACTGACTTGGTGATGGCGTCACGTGCGGCGTCGGCACCGGCCCAGCCTTCCACCTTGACCCACTTGCCCTTTTCGAGGTCCTTGTAGTTTTCGAAGAAGTGTTTGATCTGTTCCAGCAGCAGTGCTGGCAGGTCGGTGTATTCCTGTACGTGGTTGTACAGCTCGGTCAGCTTCTCGTGAGGAACGGCCACCAGCTTGGCATCGCCACCAGCTTCGTCGGTCATGTTCAGTACGCCCACTGCGCGACAGCGGATCACGGAACCGGGAGCTACCGGGTAAGGGGTGACAACCAGTACATCAAGAGGATCGCCGTCATCGGCCAATGTGTTGGGGATGAAGCCGTAGTTGGCCGGGTAGAACATGGGGGTGGCCATGAAGCGGTCAACCACCAGGCAGTCGGTCTCGGTGTCGACTTCGTACTTGATGGGGGCGTGGTTGGCCGGGATTTCGATGATGACGTTGATGTCGCCTGGCAGGTCTTTGCCGGCAGGAATCTTGCTATAGCTCATGTTGAGTCCGTATCTGAATGGAAAATGTGCCGGAATTATAAGGCTGCACAACCTTAAAGACAAAGGCTGTCTATGCCTGCGGGCTGTTATTGCGCAGGCCGGGCACAGCCAGTTTGCAGAAACTCGGGTAGACTTGATCCGGTTGCGGTGCAGCCCTGTCATTCTGGCTGTTTTTATCGACCAAATGAATGAAAGCCCTTGCGAAGGGTCTGCTTGTTTCAATGGACTTGCGACCTGTTTTGACAGAGCCACTGATGGCAGCGCACAAATACCGAATTTTTAAGCCGGACTAGAGACAAACATGAGCAAACACATCCACATACTGGGCATCTGCGGTACCTTCATGGGCTCGCTGGCAATTTTGGCCAAGCAGCTGGGTTACCGGGTTACAGGTTCCGACGCCAACGTCTATCCGCCGATGAGTACCCAGCTTGAACAGCAGGGCATCGAATTGATGCAGGGCTATCTGCCCGAGCATTTGCAGCCGGCACCTGATCTGGTTGTGATCGGTAATGCACTGTCGCGCGGTAATCCGGCGGTTGAGCATGTGCTGAACAGCGGTTTGGCCTATGTGTCCGGCTCGCAGTGGCTGGCTGAACATGTGTTGCAGAACAAGTGGGTGCTGGCAGTGGCCGGTACCCATGGCAAGACCACTACCTCCAGCATGCTGGCCTGGGTTCTGGAGCATGCCGGCATGCAGCCGGGTTTTCTGATTGGTGGGGTGCCGCAGAACTTTGGCGTCTCGGCCAGGCTGGGCGGGACGGACTTTTTTGTGGTCGAGGCAGATGAGTACGACAGCGCCTTTTTCGACAAGCGTTCCAAGTTTGTCCATTACCGGCCGCGTACGCTGGTGATGAATAATATGGAGTTTGACCATGCGGATATCTTTGCCGATCTTGCTGCCATTCAGACGCAGTTTCACCATTTGTTGCGCATTGTGCCGGGTAATGGCCTGGTGATCTATCCGCAGGGCGATCAGGCCCTGCAGCAAACCATCGAGAAGGGTTGCTGGACTCCGCTGCAAACCACGGGCGCCGATGGCCAGTGGCAAGCACGCCTGAACAGGGCTGATGGCAGCGACTTTGTCATCTTGTTCGATGGTGCCGAGCAGGGGCGGGTGCAGTGGAGCCTGACAGGTGATCACAACGTGGCCAACGCCATTGCTGCCATTGCCGCTGCGCGACATGTAGGCGTGCTGCCGGGGCAGGCCGCCGAGGCGCTGTCGCAGTTCGAGAGCGTGAAGCGGCGCATGGAGCTGCTGGCCGATAACCAAGGCGTACGCCTGTATGACGACTTTGCCCATCACCCGACAGCGATTGCCACCACGCTGGAAGGTTTGCGTAACCAGGTAGGCGACGAACAGATCATTGCCGTGATCGAACCGCGCTCCAATTCGATGAAACTGGGCGCACACCGTGAGGGTCTGGCTCCGTCGACGGCACAGGCCGATCAGGTACTCTGGTATGCACCGCAAGGGCTGGGCTGGGATCTGGCTGCTGCGGTCAGTGACGCACCGGTAGCTACGCAGGTGCTGGATGATATTGACGCCATTGTCGCCGAAGTGCTGCGCCTGAAGCGGCCCGGCACCCATGTGGTGTTGATGAGCAACGGTGGTTTTGGTGGTTTGCCGCAACGCTTGCAGCAGGAGCTGGGGGGCGACAAATGAGTGGTCCGCAGCGCATTACCCTGGCCATGACCGGCGCATCAGGTGCGCTCTATGGCCTGCGGCTGCTTGATTGTCTGGTGCAGGAAGAGCGTGAAGTGCATTTTCTCGCTTCCAAGGCCGCCTTGCTGGTAACCGCCACCGAAACCGACGTGGCACTGCCGCCAAGAGCGCAGGACATGCAGAGTTTTCTCACTGAATACACAGGTGCGGCACCGGGGCAAATTCGTGTGCATGGCCTGGAAGACTGGATGGCGCCAGTGGCATCCGGCTCCGGCGCACCGGCTGCCATGGTGGTAGTGCCGTGCTCGATGGGTACCCTGTCGGCGATTGCCACTGGTGCCAGTAACAACCTGATCGAGCGGGCAGCGGATGTGGCATTGAAAGAACGTCGCCAGCTGATTCTGGTGCCGCGCGAGGCGCCGTTCTCTAGTATTCATCTGGAGAACATGCTCAAGCTGAGTCAGGCAGGTGCGGTTATTTTACCTGCCTCGCCGGGTTTCTATCAGCAGCCCCAGTC
>CAZKTB010000035.1:4243-12408 GCA_964555485.1 uncultured Thiopseudomonas sp.
AGGCAGGTGCGGTTATTTTACCTGCCTCGCCGGGTTTCTATCAGCAGCCCCAGTCGGTGGATGACCTGGTCGATTTCATCGTGGCCCGCATTCTCAACCTGTTGCAGATTCCCCAGGACATGTTGCCGAGATGGGGAGAGGGGTAGGCTTTTCTTGTGTGCTACGTGTGCTTTGGTTTCGTGCAAGCACCGGCGTGGTACAGGTATCGCAGGGTCGCTGCAAGTACATCCATGTAAGCTCCAAGCCGCCATCCTTGGCGGCTAAGGCCCTGCGATACCTGCACCGCGTCGGCGCAGATGATTCTGAAGTGTTGGCCACTTCGCACTGGGTTGGGGGGAGGATAGCGATAGCTGTGTTACGTCTGGATGCTGCAGAATGCACCATGCTGAATGCAGTGTCGGGATGTGGGTGGAGCAAACCCTGTGCCGCCATGGATGGCGGCGCGGAGCCTACATGGACGTACTTGCGGCGTGTTTGCGGAATCCACATCCCGGCACTGTGGCGCTGGGCTTGATGTAATGAGCATGGTAGCGAACCTCGCTCTGTGCATAAGCGGCCGATTTCAGTATAATAAACCCTTTCTTTTCGCAACCACGCTACCGGAAAACAGGATCAGACCGTGACTTTTCGGGCGTGGTTTATTGTTTGGGGCCGCCTTCGGCGCGGCCAACCCGCAGCGAGGCAAAACAGATGAGCGCACTGGTCGGTGTCATCATGGGGTCCAAGTCGGACTGGTCAACCATGAGCCACACGGTAGAAACCCTTGAAGCCCTTGGCATTCCCCATGAAGTGCAGGTGGTTTCCGCCCACCGTACACCGGACCTGCTGTTTACCTATGCAGAGCAGGCACACGAGCGTGGCATCCGGGTGATCATCGCCGGTGCCGGTGGTGCTGCCCACCTGCCGGGCATGTGCGCATCCAAAACCCATCTGCCGGTGCTGGGTGTACCAGTACAGTCGTCCATGCTGTCGGGCGTCGACTCCCTGCTGTCCATCGTACAGATGCCGGCTGGCGTGCCAGTGGGTACTTTGTCCATCGGCCGTGCCGGCGCAGTCAATGCGGCGCTGCTTGCCGCCAGTATCTTGGCCGGCGATCATGCGGATATCCGCGAGAACTGGATCAAGTATCGTGAACAGCAGACGCAAAACGTGCTGGACAACCCTGACCCCCGCGAGGCCTGAGTGATGAAAGTCGGTGTGATTGGCGGTGGCCAGCTGGGCCGCATGCTGGCGCTGGCGGGAACACCGCTCGGCATGGAGTTCAGCTTTCTTGATCCGGCGGCCGATGCCTGTGCCGCTCCGGTCGGCCGGCATCTCTGTGCTGCCTACGATGCGCAGGCCGAACTGCAGCAATTGGCCGAAACCATGGACGTGGTGACTTTCGAGTTTGAGAACGTTCCGTCCGAGGCGGTGGCCTATCTGGCACAGCATGTACCGGTATTTCCCAATGCCGAGTCCCTGCGCATCGCCCGCGACCGGCTCAATGAAAAGACCATGTTTCGCGAGCTGGACATTCCGGTGACGGCTTTTGCCAATATCGAATCGCAGCAGCAGCTGGAACAGGCAGTGACCGAAGTGGGCCTGCCGGCCATCCTGAAAACCCGCACCATGGGCTACGACGGCAAGGGCCAGAAGGTACTGCGCACGATCGAAGATGTGGCCGGTGCCCATGCCGAGCTGGGTGGCGTGCCCTGTCTGCTGGAAGGCTTTGTCAATTTCAGCGGCGAGGTTTCGGTGATTGCCGTGCGTGGCCGTGATGGCGAGATTGCTTGCTATCCGCTGGCGCACAACATTCATGAAGACGGGATTCTGGTGCTGTCGGTAGCCAGCACAAATCATCCACAGCAGGCATTGGCAGAAGACTATGCCCGCCGTGTGCTGGAAAAGCTGGATTATGTTGGTGCCCTGGGTTTCGAGTTCTTCGAGGTGGACGGCGGCCTGATGGCCAACGAGATTGCACCGCGTGTGCACAACTCCGGCCACTGGACCATCGAGGGCGCCGAGTGCAGCCAGTTCGAGAACCATCTGCGCGCCATTGCCGGCCTGCCACTGGGCAGCACGGCGCTGGTTGGCCACAGTGCCATGGTCAACTGCATTGGTCGCATGCCGGCCAATGAACAGGTGCTGCCACTGGCCGATGTTCATGTGCACAACTATGGCAAGGCGGAAAAGCCCGGCCGCAAGGTGGGGCATGTCACGCTGCGCAGCAATAGCGGCGAGCAGTTGCAGCAGGCCATAGCCGCCGTGCAGACACTGGTGTCCGAGCTGTAATCGACAGCAATTCCTGATTATCGGGTACGAGCCGGACCAGAAACATGGCCGGCTCGAGTACTGTAAAGAGTTCCTTTTCTCCTGTCTGGCGGAGAAGCCTCTGGCCCGAAGACGCCACAGCAGTGTGAATACAGCCATTTACAGGCTCTACAAAGAGGGCTTTAAAGCCCGGCCTGATTTTTGATACGAAGCGTAAATTCTTTATTTGAGGTTTTCATGCAACCCTTTGTTATTGCACCCTCCATTCTTTCCGCCGACTTTGCCCGTCTGGGCGAGGATGTCGAGCGGGTGCTGGAAGCCGGTGCCGATTTTGTCCACTTCGATGTGATGGACAACCACTATGTTCCCAATCTGACGATTGGCCCCATGGTCTGTAGCGCATTGCGCAAGCATGGTGTCACCGCACCCATTGACGTGCACCTGATGGTGCGCCCGGTCGACCGCATCATTGGTGACTTCATCGAGGCAGGTGCCAGCTACATCACCTTCCACCCGGAAGCGTCCGATCATGTGGACCGCTCCCTGCAGCTGATCAAGGATGGTGGTTGCAAGGCCGGACTGGTGTTCAACCCCGCCACACCGCTGGATGTGCTCAAATATGTGCTGGACAAGGTGGACATGGTGCTCCTGATGAGCGTCAACCCGGGCTTTGGCGGCCAGAAGTTCATTCCCGGAACCCTCGACAAGCTGCGCGAGGCACGCGCCCTGATCGACGCCAGCGGACGTGATATCCGGCTGGAAGTGGATGGTGGTGTCAACGTGCAGAATATTCGTGCCATTGCCGAAGCCGGTGCCGACACCTTTGTTGCAGGTTCGGCGATTTTCAACGCACCAGACTACAAAACCGTGATTGACAGCATGCGTGCCGAACTGGCGCAAGTGCAGGTGCAGGCATGATCAAACTGCGTTCGCTGTTTGACGGCCAGTTGCCCAAGCTGGTGATGTTTGATCTGGATGGCACCCTGGTGGACTCGGTACCTGATCTGGCTTACGGAGTGGACCGCATGCTGGAGCAGCTGGGCCGCCCGCCGGCAGGAGTCGAAAAAGTACGTAATTGGGTGGGTAATGGCGCGCTGGTGCTGGTACGCAGGGCTTTGGCCGATAGCACCGAGCACGAGTCCGTTGCTGATTCCGATGCCGAAGCGGCTTTGCCGCTGTTCATGGATGCCTATGCCGAGGCAGAAGGCCTGACCACGCGTTACCCTGGTGTTCTGGAATGCTTGCAGGAGCTGCAGGCAGCCGGTGTCCGCATGGGGCTGGTTACCAACAAGCCGGAGCGTTTCATCCCGGAGCTGCTGCAGGAACAGCAGATGGACGGCTTTTTTGAATGGGTGATTGGCGGCGATACCTTGCCCAAGCGCAAGCCAGAGCCGGATGGTCTGTTGTCGGTCATGCAGCAGGCCGGTTTCAGTGCCGAGCAGAGCCTGTTTGTGGGTGATTCGCGTAACGATATTCTGGCGGCCCGTGCTGCAGGCGTTTCCTGTGCCGCGCTGACCTACGGTTACAACTATGGCGAGGATGTCGCCAGCTATCAGCCCGCGCTGGTGATCGACAACCTGCAGGAGCTGGTGCAGGACTGACGCGTCCGCTAGTTAATCCGGCTGCTTTAATGTATTCATGTCGGCAGTTTTGCACAGGCTTGCAAGGCTGCCGGCCTGATTGCTCTGCTCCTGGCCAGCATGATCACGGAGCCACTTGCGCCCATGGCATGGCTGCGTTAAGGTTTGCAAATTCGAAATCAACATAGGGGCTTTGTGGTGAACACAGGCAACCCGACTCCTGCTACAGCCTTCTTTCCGGTCTGGCACCGTTGGCGCCCCTGCGCCTGATAATTTCTTCTGTCGCTACGGCGACCCGTCCCCTTGCGCATATCTTTTTTGCCACCTCTCATCGAGGCTTTTGTCATGACCGAAGAACAGTTTTCACAGCTGGCCAGCCAGGGCTACAACCGTATCCCGCTGTCACGCCAGACCCTGGCGGATTTTGATACACCACTGTCCATTTACCTGAAACTGGCCGACGCCCCCCATTCCTATTTGCTGGAATCGGTGCAGGGCGGCGAGAAGTGGGGCCGCTACTCCATCATCGGGCTGCCCAGCCGCATCCGCCTCAGTGTCAGCGGCAATCAGGCCAGTGTCTGGGAAGGCGACCAGCTGCTGGAGCAGCATGAGTGTGAGCAACCACTGGCTTTTGTCGAGGAGTTCAAGGCGCGCTTTCGCATCGCCGACATTCCCGGTTTGCCGCGCTTCAATGGCGGGCTGGTCGGATATTTTGCCTATGACATCGTACGCTATGTGACGCCCGAAGTGGCCCGGTGCCCGAACCCGGATCCGTTGGGTACGCCGGACATCCTGCTGCTGGTTTCCGATGCCGTGGTGGTGTTCGACAACCTGGCAGGCACCCTGCATCTGATTGTATTGGCCGACCCTCAGCAGCCCGATGCATATGCTGCAGCCCAAGCCCAGCTGGATGAGCTGGCCGAGCGCCTGCGTCAGCCGCTGACACCAAGGCCCGGAGTGGACCTGAATAGTGCGCAACCGGCGGAGCCGGCCTTCGAGTCAAGCTTCAGCCGTGAAGCCTTCGAGGCAGCGGTAGAAGTCATCCAGCAGGATATAGCTGCCGGCAACAGCCTGCAGGTGGTGGTTTCCCAGCGCATGTCGGTGGACTTCAAGACGGCACCGATCGATCTGTACCGGGCACTGCGCTGCTTCAATCCGACGCCCTATATGTACTTTTTCAACTTTGGCGATTTCCATGTGGTGGGCAGCTCGCCGGAGGTGCTGGTGCGGGTCGAGGACGAGCTGGTGACGGTACGGCCGATTGCCGGCACCCGTCCGCGTGGCGCTACCGAAGAGCAGGATCTGGCGCTGGAGCGTGAACTGCTGGCCGACAAGAAAGAACTGTCCGAGCACGAGATGCTGATCGGGCTGGGCTGTGACGATGTTGCCCTGGTGGCTGATGCAGAAAGCGTGCAGGTTACCGAGCGCATGGTGATCGAGCGCTACTCCAACGTGATGCACATTGTTTCCAACGTGACCGGCAAGTTGCGTGACGAACTGACCGCCATGGATGCGCTGAAGGCCATCCTGCCGGCCGGCACATTGTCTGGTGCACCCAAGGTGCGGGCACTGCAGCTGATCGACCAGCTGGAGCCGGTCAAGCGTGGCATCTATGGCGGTGCAGTGGGCTATTGGGCCTGGAATGGCAACATGGATATGGCGATTGCCATTCGTACCGCCATCATCAAGGATCAGGTTTTGCATGTGCAGGCCGGCGCTGGCATAGTGGCTGATTCGAAACCGGCCAGTGAATGGGAAGAGACCCTCAACAAGCGCAAGGCAATGTTCAAGGCTGTGGCGCTGGCGCAGGGGGAGTGATTTTTTTGGCGTGAAAGCCTGGTTGTGTTTGTGCATGCAGTGTCGGGATATGGATTGCGCAAACACGCTGCAAGCGTGTTCATGTAAGCTCCCTGTCGCCATCCATGGCGACAAAGCCCTGCTCCATCTGCACCCCACTGACGCTACAAGCTCCGTGCATTGGGCAGCTTTCACGCCGTGGGGGGAGAGGAGTTGGCGATGAGCACGAGGTTTCAGGCGCGTCCGGCGGGGTGGAGTAAAGCGTGGGCGGCATGGATGCCGCCCTCGAGCCTACATGGATGTATTCACGGCGGCTTTACGTAACCCTGCCGGATGCGCAAGGCACAATGTTTTTCTCCGAAGTAAAAATTCAAATACAGACGACAAGGCATCAAAATGACAAACCGAATTCGAGTGGGCATTACCGGCTATGGCAACCTTGGTCGCGGTGTGGAAGCGGCGATTGCACAGTCCCCCGACATGCGCCTGGTTGGCGTGTTCAGCCGTCGTGATCCGGCCAGCGTGCAGCTGCTGGACAGTGAAGTGCCGGTGTACTCCATCGAGCAGGTCGAGGAATTCACCGACGAGATTGACGTGATGATCCTTTGTGGCGGCTCCAAATCCGATTTGCCGGAGCAGGGCCCCTACATGGCTGGCCTGTTCAATGTGGTGGACAGTTATGACACCCACGCCAGCATTCCCGAGCATTACACCAGCGTCAATCAGCCAGCCCGCGAGTCCGGGCATGTCTATCTGCTATCCAGCGGCTGGGATCCGGGCCTGTTTTCCATCAACCGTCTGATTGGCGAGGCCATTCTGCCCGAGGGCGAAACCTATACCTTCTGGGGCAAGGGCTTGAGCCAGGGCCATTCCGATGCGATACGCCGGGTGCCAGGTGTAAAAGCCGGTGTCCAGTACACCATCCCTTCCGAAGAGGCCATCGAGCGGGTGCGCAGTGGCGAGCAGCCAGAACTGGCCACCCGTGACAAGCACGTGCGCGAATGCTTTGTGGTGCTGGAAGAGGGTGCCGACGCGGAAGAGGTACGTCACGCAATTGTTACCATGCCAGCCTACTTTGCCGACTACGACACCACGGTGCATCTGATCGATGAAGCCACCCTGGCTGCCGAACATAGCGCCATGCCCCATGGCGGCTTTGTCATCCGCAGTGGCAAGACCGGACAGGGCAACGACGAGGTGATCGAGTTTTCCCTGAAATTGGGCAGCAACCCCGAGTTCACTGCCAGCGTGCTGGTGGCCTATGCCCGTGCCGTGCACAAGCTGGCGCGACTGGGCGAAATCGGTGCCAAAACCGTATTTGACATTGCCCCCGGGCTGCTGTCGCCGAAAAGCCCGGCGCAGTTGCGTAAAGAACTCTTGTAAGGACTGCAGGATGGATATCAAAGAAGCCTTGAACTGGGTGGTTGGCAACCTGGACCTGAGCACTGAGCAGATGGCGGATGTAATGCGCCAGATCATGACCGGGCAGTGCACCGACGCACAGATCGGCGGCTTTCTGGTCGCGCTGCGCATGAAGAGCGAAAGCATCAACGAGATTGTCGGCGCCGTGCAGGTGTTGCGCGAACTGGTCGAGCCGGTACAGATAGATGCGCCTTATCTGGTGGATACCTGTGGTACCGGCGGTGACGGCATGAACATCTTCAACGTGTCCACGGCAGCGGCCTTTGTGGTATCCGCAGCTGGTGGTCATGTGGCCAAGCACGGTAACCGTGCGGTATCCGGCAAAAGTGGCAGTGCCGACCTGCTGGAAACTGCTGGCGTGTATCTGGATCTGACCCCGGAGCAGGTGGCACGCTGTATCGAAACTGTCGGTGTCGGCTTCATGTTTGCGCCGGCCCACCACGGTGCCATGCGTCACGCTGTTGGTCCGCGCCGCGAGCTAGGCATCCGTACCCTGTTCAACATCCTTGGCCCCATGACCAATCCGGCGCAGGTCAAGCGCCAGGTCATCGGCGTGTTCAGCAAACAGCTGTGCCGGCCGATGGCCGAAGTGCTGCAGCGCCTGGGCAGCGAGCACGTGATGGTGGTGCATGCACAGGATGGCATGGACGAGATCAGTCTGGGTGCGCCGACCCACGTTGCCGAGCTCAAGGATGGCGAGATCACCGAATATCGCATCCAGCCGGAAGACTTCGGCATCAACAGCCAGTCGCTGATCGGGCTGGAAGTGGAAGGTGCGGCAGAATCCTTTGCGCTGATCCATGATGCACTGCACAAGCGCGAGCTGCCCTATGCGCACAAGGCTGCCGAGATGATCAGCCTGAATGCCGGCGCGGCACTCTATGTCTGTGGCATTGCCGGTAGTCTGAAAGAGGGTATCGAGCGCGCCCATGATACGATCTACACTGGTCTGGCGTTGGAGAAGCTGACCGAACTGGTATCCTTTACCTCAGTCTTCAAGCAGGAGTCCGAAGCATGAGTATCCCGACCGTTCTGGAAAAAATTGTCACCCGCAAGCACGAGGAAGTGGCGCAACGCCGCAGTATTGTCGGGCTGGATGAGCTGGAACGCCAGGCG
>CAZKTB010000036.1:0-12342 GCA_964555485.1 uncultured Thiopseudomonas sp.
TATGGGACCTCTCCATGCAGATCCTTTAGCTTTCTAAAAATTGCGGCGATAGAACAGGTCCAGCGAGTTGGCCAGTCCGCTGGCGGCATCCAGATACAACCGGCGGGTCAGCTTGTAACGCAGCCCCAAAGTACTGCCCGGCTCGAAGATGCCGACACCATAACGCAGACTCAGGCGCTCGGTAATCTGGCCACTGGCGACCACACTGGTCTGGTCCCCACTGCCTTCGCTTTCCAGTTGAAAGTCCTCGATACCCAGGCTGTCGGCCAGCTTCTGCGTGACAGGCAATGCACCCATCAGGCCAAGCCCCACTGCCGCCTCGGCCATCATGTTGCCGTCGTCTCCGCCACCGCCCAGTGGCTTGCCCAGTAGCAGCCAGGACATCGCCTGTTCCTCGGCCATTGGCGGTTCGGAGAACACCTGGGCCTGCGGCTGCTCGGCCAGTCCGTTGACCCGCAGGCCAGCGGTTACGTCACCGGTCACACGAACGGCTTCGATATCGATGTAGGGCTGGGTCAGCGGCCCGGAAAACACCAATCGCGCCCGGCGCAGGTCGAGCTTCTGGCCATAGCCGCGGAAACGGCCATTCTTCAGCTCCAGCACGCCACGGCCGGACAGGTTGTCGGCGATCAGCAAGTTGCCCTGCACATCTGAGGTCAGGCCAAAACCGCTGAACTTGAGCCGGTCACTGCCCACGTCAATGGCAATGCGCATATGCACTTCTGGACCGGTCTCCTGCTGCTCCCGCCCGACCACCACGGTGTCACTGGACACTCTGACCGAGTCCGGCGGCAGTTCAGGTACGGTAATGCTGCCCCTGGGTACCGCAACGCTGCCGGTAACCGCCAACCCGTCAGTGCCATAGGCTATATGCAGGTCGGGTGCCACCTGCAAGTCGGCATAGGGCTGGACAAATACCGGCAGATCACTGCCCTTAAGATCAATGGCAGCACTCAGTTCATCCATCCAGCTCAGATCACCATTCAGGCTGGCAACACCCTTGTCACCGCTGCGCCAGCCACCTTCCAGGCGGGCCTGCTGGCCATTGATGCGGATGGCCAGTCCCAGCTGTTCCAGGTTGACCGGCAGCATGCCGCCGCCCACATGACCGTCGGCCAGCAGGATTTCACCCTGAACCGCCGGTTGCAGCAGGATGCCGGCAATCTCGCCCTGCCCCGTGATACGCCCTTGCAGGTGTTCGATATCCGGCAGAAAACCATGCAACACATGCAAATCCAGATCGCGCAGATCAAAACTGCCACTGATTGGTTTGTCGTCCGGACGCGGGTCTATCCTGCTCTGGACCAGCAAGCGGCCCTGCTCGGCTCCCTGCAGTTCGATACGGGCATCCACTGCTGCCGGCTGCAAATCGGCTGCCAGTTGCAGGGTGCGCCAGGCAAAACGTTGCCCTTCATCTTCCAGCAACAATGCGCCCTGACCGGCATCCAGCATGACCTGGCCTTTCAGGCCGCTTTTGTCTTCGTGTACCTGCAACTGCCCGTTCAAACGGCCATCGATGCCCAGCCCGGGCGGCAACCAGGGCTGCAAGCTGGCCAGCACAAACTGCTGCAGGCGGTAATCCAGTTGCAGCTGTGGCAACAGTTGCTGCCGGTCATCGGCACAGAGCCGGCCATGGCTGCTGGCCAGACAGTGAGCGCCCAGACGGGCATGCTGCTCATGCAGGTAGTCCACTTCCATGGCGCGCTCCAGCTGCCAGTCCTGGTTTTCCACCTTGAGCTTCAGCTCTTGCAACTGGCCCTGCCAGTGCAGGCTGTCTTCCTGCAGACTGCCGCCGAGCTTCAAGCCGGCATTGGCCAGCGGACCGGTCAGGCTGGCATCCAGCTGATGTTTTTCCAGACTGCCTGCAGCATTCAATTGCAGCTGGCCAATCAGCTCCTCGCCGCTGGCCAGTCCACGCGCCAGCAGACTGAGCTTGCCGCTACGGCCCTGTTCCAGCCGCGCCTCCAACTTGAGATCACGCAAACGCTGACCCTCAAACGCCAACCCGCGGCCATTGAGCTGAATGTCGGCATCCGGCTGCTCCAGCGTACCACCCAGCAGAATCTGCCCCTTCAGGTTGCCGGCAATGCCGGGCTGCAACTGTCCGGGCTTTGCTATATCCAGTTGCAGTCTGCCGGACAGTTCATTATCCAGTTGTGCCTGGCCCTGGATGCGGTTATCACCCAGACGCAGATCCAGCAGCGGCAGCTGCCAATTTTCACCCTTGCCTGCTGCCTGCAGCTGCGCCTTGAGTGGCTGCTGGCGCAGTTGGCCATCCAGCTGTACATCTGCGGTCAGCTCAAGCGTTTCTCCGGCCAGGCGACCCTCGCTACGCAGATGACCACCCAGCTGGCCGGGCAAGTCGGCCACCCAGTAGGCCGGGTCAAGATTCTCGATATCCAGCGCCGCCGCCCAGCTGACCGCATCCTGCCAGGCCGCTTCAAGCACGCCATGCACACGTCCCGTGCCCGCAGTTACCTGCAGTGGCTCGACCCGCGCCCGCTCAGCATCGCCCTGCAGCCTGCTGTCGATGGCAAACTCGCCGGCCGGCCCGCGCAGATTGCCCTGCACGCTACCCCGGTAGCTGTCATCGGCATAGTCGAAAACCAACCGTGCGCTATCGACCTGCACCGGCGCTTCGTCCATGCCGGCCAGATACTGCCATGGAAAGTTCTCGATATTCACCGTGGCGCTGGCAGCCAGACTGTCTGCCCAGCCAGCCTTGCCTTCTACCTGCACATGCCCGCTGTCGGCGTGGGCCAGTCGCAGCTGTTCAATCAACGCACCAGACAGGCCGGCATTGCCATTGCCTGCCAGGGCAAATGCCTGTTGCCGTGCCTGCAGTGCCGACTCCAGACGCCAGGCAAAGCCCTGTTCAAGACTGCCATCCGCTGACAGCCCGACGCTCTCTATCACCATGCCTTCCGGCAATAACTCATCCAGCTCCAGCTGCTCCAGCGCCAGCTCAAGGCTGGCCGGCAAGGCTGCCAGCAGAGGCTGCAAGCGGGCCTGCAGACTGCCGGTCAAAGCGCCTTGCAATGTGCCTTTCAGCTGCACCTCATCCTGCAGCTCACCATCAAGCCGGATGCTGACTTGCTGCTGCCCGAGCTCCGGCAAGTCGCCACCGGCATCCAGCACCAGTTCCAGCGGCCAGCGATCATTCAGTTGCAAACGGCCATTCAGCGCGGCCCGGTAGCTGTCATGGGCCAGCGATAGCTTGTCGATCACCAGCTCGTTGCCAGCGGCACTGGCAGCAAGCTTCAGCTCGCTCAGCATTGATTCGTCATTGAGCAGCAGCTCGCCGATTTCCAGCTGGCCGATGCGCAGCGAAACCGGCAGGCTGATGTCGGGCAGCTCCACATCGCTGGCCGGCTCATCCGGCTCGTCCGTGCTTTGCGGCAACTCCAGCAGGACACGCTCAACCCTCAATTGCTCCAGGCACAGCATGCCGCGCCATAAGCAAGAAGCATCCAGCTCCATCAGCGGCTGCTCCAGCACCACCAGGGTTGCATCATCCTGCCACTGCAAGCGTTCTGCCTGCCACTGCCCGAGCAGCGCACCACGGTAATTTTCCAGACTCAGCCCGGGCACCCGTTCCATCACCCAGCGACTGCCGCTTTCACTCAGCAACAGGCCCACTCCGGCCAGCGGTACCGACACCAGCACGAACAGCAACGGCAGAAAAATCCACAGCAGGATACGGCGCATGAGCGTCATAACTCGGGCCCCATGGAAAAGTGGATACGCCAGCCGCGGTCATCATGCAGGGCATGGGCGAAATCCAGTCGCAGCGGGCCGATTGGCGATACCCAGCGGATGCCGGCCCCCACGCCTACCTTCAGGCTGTCAGTGAGACTGTCGGTGGCATTACCTGCATCAATGAAGGTGGCGGCACGCCAGCGCTCAACGAATTCGTACTGGTACTCCAGGCTCTGCGCCATCAGATAGCGTCCGCCGACCCGGTTACGCTCCGAGTCGCGCGGCGACAGGCTTTGGTAATCATAGCCACGCACGCTCTGGTCACCACCGGCAAAGAAGCGCAGTGACGGCGGAATGGCGGAGTAGTTGTCAGTCGCCACGCCACCCACTTCGATGCGCGCCAGTACCCGGTGCTTGTCAGCCAGGGTCGTCAAGCCCCGTGCCAGCGCGCTGACATGCACCACATCGGCGTCGGATAAAAAATCGCCCGATCCTGCGCTGACATCCATTTGCAGGCGATAACCCCTGGACGGGTCCAGCGCGGAATCACTTTTCAGTTTGGCAAAGCCTATGCTGGGCAACAGGAAGCGGCGGCTGCGGCTGCGATTGCTGCCACGGTCGTACTCATAACGCTCATCTTCCCAGCGCAGCCCGATGGTGCGCTGCCAGTCATGCCGCACCTTTTTGCGCCACTGGGCACCCAGGGTCAGACGCTGGCTGCTGGCATCCACCAGCTCTTCACGCTGATAACCGGCAACAAAGCGCAGCTCGTCCGACAGAGGCGAGCTGAGCGGAATCGCATACCAGGCGCTGAGATTCTGTCTGGGTTTGGAAATTTCGCTGTCAAAGCCCAGCTTGTGGCCCTTGCGATTGACCCGGTGACGCTCCCAGCTGAAGCGGCCACGCGGCCCCACGTCAGTGGAAAAGCCGGCGCCCAGCCCCAGCGTGCGCGGCTTGACCGCATCCAGACGTACCTGCACCGGAACATTGCGCGGTCCCTCGGCACTGCCGGGCGCGTCCACCTGCACACCGGCAAAATAACCGGTGTTCTGCAGGTTTTGTGTCAGCTCGGCCAGCAGCGCCGAGTCATAGGGCGTGCCGTCTGCAAACGGAACCAGCGCCTCCAGCAGGCTTTCATCTATCTTGCCGGTTTTCACATATTCGACCGCGCCCAGCCGGTAGCGCGGGCCACTGTCATAATGCAGTTCGATATCGGCCGCGCCTGCCGCCGGATCCACCAGCAAGCGGTGGCTGGTGAACTTGCCGGCAAAAAAACCATAGCGCAGTCCCTGCTGCTGCAGGGCACTCTTGATTTCGTCGTAAGCACCGTGGTGCAACTGCTCGCCCGGTTTGAGCCGCGGGTCGCGTACCCGGAAGGCATCCATGCCCGCGGCCTCGCCTTCGATACGGATGTCCACTGTACGCAGGCGCACCGGCTCGCGTACCCGGATATCTATCCGCAACACGGGCTTTTCACCGTCCAGCACTTCGCTACGGTAACGGTTGCTGTAATAGCCCAGTGCCTCACCGGCCAGCCGTGCCTGCTGTACCGCCGTGCGCTGATAACGGCGCAGGCTGGCCGCATCATGTGCATCCAGATCACCAATCAGGGCTGCCACGTTGGCATTCAACTTCTTGTTTTCCGGCTTGCTGACCACTTCCAGTCGTGCCGCCCAGCTGCCCTGGACCAACATCAGCAGCAGCAAGGCTGCCAGCGGCCGTGCTAGCATATTGCGCATTGATAATTTACACATTGATATATCTGACGGCATCATGCCATCGTTTCCATTGCAGGACAAAGACCACCCATGAAGCTTGTATCTTTCAACATCAACGGCCTGCGTGCCCGCCCGCATCAGCTTGAAGCACTGATTGAAACCCACCAGCCCGATGTCATCGGCCTGCAGGAAATCAAGGTGGCTGACGAGCAGTTCCCGCATGAAATGATTCGCGACCTAGGCTATCACGTGGAGCATCACGGGCAGAAGGGCCACTATGGTGTTGCCCTGCTGTCACGCCAGGCACCGGAAAACGTGGTCAAGGGCTTTCCCGACGATGAGGAAGACGCCCAGCGCCGCTTCATCCGCGCCGATTATCGTGATGCCAGCGGCCAGCTGGTTACCGTGATGAACGGCTACTTTCCCCAGGGTGAAAACCGCAAGCACGAAACCAAGTTTCCGGGCAAGATCCGCTTTTACTCTGACCTGCAGAAGCTTCTGGAAACCTCGTTCACGCCGGAAGATCCGGTGGTGGTCATGGGCGACTTCAATATCGCGCCGGAAGATACCGACATCGGCATTGGCGACCACAACGCCAAGCGCTGGCTGCGTACCGGCAAGTGCTGTTTTCTGCCGGAAGAGCGCGAGTGGATGCAGGACCTGAAAGACTGGGGGCTGGTGGACAGCTACCGTCACCTGCACCCTGATATCGATGACCGCTTCAGCTGGTTCGATTACCGCAGCAAGGGCTTCGACGACACGCCCAGGCGCGGTCTGCGCATCGACCTGATCATGACCAGCCCGGTTCTGGTACCGCACTTTGCCGAAGCCGGCATTGACTACGAACTGCGTGGCATGGAAAAGCCTTCCGACCATGCGCCCATCTGGCTGACCCTGAAGCCGCGCTGATCCGTTTGCCAGCCGGATAGCCGTTATGGCGTTCCGGCTGCAGTTTGCAGGAGTCCCGACGCATGCAGCAGCGTATCCAGCTTGGTAACCTGTCGGTCGGTTTTGTCCAGCCGATAGTGGATGCACTTGCAGCCCTGGATATCCATGCCGGCCCCCTGCTGCAACGCTTTGGTCTGCCAGCGGCGCGACTGGCCGAAGCCGGTGCGCGGCTGTCGATCCCCCACTACATGCGGCTGGGCCATGCCGCCATTGCGCTCAGCCAGCGTCCCGACCTGGGCTTGCTCATGGGCCGGTACAACCGGCTGGAGCATCTGGGCCTGGCCGGTGCCTGCGCCGGACTGGCACCGAACATCCGCGCAGCCATGCGTACCCTGACCCGTTTCGAGCCACTGTACGCGCATAACCACCTGGGCCAGAGCAGCCTGCAGGAAAGCGGCGAAGGCGCCTGGGTCAGCTTCTATTCGATCGCACCCTATAACGACTACAACCGATTTGTGGTCGATGCGGTGCTGAAGAGCTGGCACAGCCACATGCAGCAGCTCACCGGCCAGCCGGTCAGGCTGGAACTGGTGCAGATCGAATACCCCGCTCCTGTCCATGCTGCCGCTTTCGAGGCGGCCTTTGACTGTCCGGTGGAATTTTCCGCGCCGGCCAACCGTATTCTGTGCAGCCCGGCCACCCTGGCCATGGCCAATCCGCAACACAGTCCGCATAGCTGGAACGAGCTGCAGCAACTCTGTCGTCAGCAGCTGAAACAGCAGCAAACGCCAGCCAGCCTGAGCGGCCAGGTGGTTCGCCTGCTGGGCCAGCAACTGCGCCATGGCGAGCCGGAACTGGCAGCTATCGCCCGTCAGCTGCGTTTGCCGGCCTGGACCCTGCAACGCCGCCTTGAACAGGAAGGCAGCAGCTTCCGCCAGCTGGTCCGGGAGACTCGCCACGGGCTGGCGGTCAGCTATCTGTGCGACACCAGGCTATCGATTGCGGAAATCGCCTGGCAACTGGGCTTTGCCAGCAGCGAGGCATTTCAGCGCGCCTTCAAACGCTGGCAGGGACAGCCGCCCGGGAACTTTCGTCGCCAGCAGGTGGTCTCTGACGGCGAAACCTGAATGATTTTTCCCGGTCACCGGATGTTGCTTGGTGCCGACAGCCTGTAGCTGTACAATCCGCGCCTTGGCAAACGCTGAATAATATTGGCGAGGCAGTCAGGGCGGCCGTTTTTAACGCTATCCTGGCAACGCAGGTAATTATTCTGTATTTTCTGAAACCTTCCCCCCTGTTCCCGCCACGGTTACTGAATGTCGGACTTTTTCACCCCGCTATTTGACTGGCTTGCCCTGCACCCGCACTGGCTTGGTGCCAGCGTTTTCCTGATCATCCTGATCGAGTGCGTGGCGCTGATCGGCGTGATCTGGCCCGGCGTGGTCCTGGTATTTTCCGCCGCACTGCTGGCCGGACAGGCGGGCATGTCACTCTGGCCATTGTTCCTGCTGGCCTGGCTGGCTGCCGCACTGGGCAATGGCGGTTCCTATCTGCTGGGTACCAGATTGCAGGGCGGCGCCCGCAGCCTGCCGTTATTGCGCAAACATCCGCACTGGCTGGCCCGGGCCGAAATCCATCTGTCCAGCTATGGTGCCGCCAGTCTGATGGCCGGCCATTTTGTCGGGCCACTGCGACCGGTACTGCCACTGCTGGCCGGCATGCTGCAGATGCCGGCCAGACGCTTCTTTCTGGTCAATGTCATGGCCGCCGGTATCTGGTCATTCTCTGCAGTCTTGCCCGGCTGGCTGACCGGTGCGGCACTGGACAGCACGCCGCCGGAACATTTCTGGAGCCAGGCCAGCCTGGTGGGCGTAGGTTTCGGCCTGCTGGCCATGGTTGCCCTCTGGTTCGGCCGCAACGCCCGTCCACAACGCTTTCTTTGGCTGGCCCTGCTCAGCGGTGTGCTGCTTGCTGCCTTGCTAAGCTACTGGCCGGCACTGTCGGTATTTGATCTCTATCTGCAACAGCTGGCACTGGCCAGTTCCGGACCAGTACTCGACAGGGTTCTGCTGGTATTTACCCAGTTCGGTGACGTCAAGCTGCAGATTCTGCTCGATGGCCTGCTGTGCATACTGCTGTTGTCATGGCGTGCCTATCCGGCACTGATCTTTGCCGCCGGCAGCCTGATGGGCTCGACGGTACTCAACGCCATTCTGAAAAAACTGGTCGGCCGCATCCGCCCCGAGTTGCTGCCACAAGCACTGGACGGTTACAGCATGCCCAGCGGGCACAGTGTGCGCAGTTTCGCCTTCTGTCTGGTGATTGCCGTACTGTTCAGCCTGGGCCGGCCCAGACAGCAGCGCATGATCCTGCTGCTACTGGCACTGCTGCCAGCCAGCCTGGTCGCCTTCTCCCGCGTCTACCTGACCGCCCATTGGCCGACCGACGTACTGGCCGGAAGCCTGCTGGCCGTCTTCAGCTGCACGGCAATGCTGGCAGCCCAGGGCCGGCAGCAACCGGTGCAGGCCCTGCCACGTCCGTTCTGGCTGACCCTTGGCGGCCTGTCGCTGTGTCTGTTCCTCCTCTTCGTACTCTGGTCGTTCACCGCCACTGCCGCCAAATACAATCTGTTCTGAGTTTTACCCCGCAATGACTTCACTCGCATTTCGCCCGCGCCTGTTCAGGGAATGGCGGGCCCTGCTCAAGCTTTCCGCACCCATTGTCATCGCCCAGCTGGCCAACGCCGCCATGGGCTTTGTCGACACCATGATGGCCGGCCGGGTCAGCCCGACCGACCTGGCTGCCGTAGCGCTGGGCAACTCGATCTGGATGCCGGTATTCCTCTTCATGAGCGGCGTGCTGATGGCCACCACGGCCAAGGTGGCACGGGTTTTCGGTGCTGGCGAAACCGCAAGAGTCGGTCCGCTGGTACGCCAGGCACTCTGGCTTGGTCTGATGCTCGGCTGCCTGCTGGCGATACTAATGTGGAACGCCGAGCCCCTGTTGCAGTGGCTGGGCATTGAGCAGTCACTGATCAAGCCGGCCATGGGCTATCTGCAGGCCGTTGCATGCGGTTTTCCGGCAGTGGCGCTGTATACGGTGTTGCGCTGCTACAGTGATGCCCTCGGACGCACCCGGCCCAGCATGGTGATCGGTCTGCTGGGGCTGCTGATCAACATCCCGGCCAACTACATCCTGATTCACGGCAAGCTGGGGCTGCCGGCCATGGGTGGCGTCGGCTGCGGCTGGGCTACCGCGCTGGTGATGCTGTGCATGATGCTGGCCATGCTCTGGTGGGTACGCTGGGCGCCCCACTACCGCAGACACCGGGTGTTCCGCCGCTGGCAATGGCCCAGCCGGACGGAGCTTGGCAGCCTGCTGGCGCTGGGCTTGCCTATTGGCGTGTCGATCTTTGCCGAGGCCAGCATCTTCTCCATCATCGCCCTGCTGATTGGCGGCCTTGGCGCCAACATTGTTGCCGGCCAGCAGATAGCGCTGAACTTCAGCTCGCTGGTGTTCATGCTGCCCTATTCGCTGGGCATGGCGACAACAGTCAGGGTCGGCCAGAATCTTGGCGCCGGCAAACCGGCCGACGCGGCCTTTGCCGCCTGGGTGGCAATGGGCACGGCCCTGCTGCTGGCCTGTGCTTCCGCCAGCTACATGACACTGCTGCGTGAGCCGATTGCACGCATCTATACCAGTGATCCGCAAGTGCTGGGCATTGCTGCCACACTGATCATCTATGCGGCGATCTTCCAGTTTTCCGATGCGGTACAGGTGACGGCTGCCGGCGCGTTACGGGGCTATCAGGACACCCGCATCACCATGCTGATCACCCTTACATCCTACTGGGGAATCGGGCTGCCGGTTGGCTACTCGCTGGGCCTGACCGAGCTGGCCGGTCCGGCCCAAGGGCCTGCCGGACTCTGGCAAGGCCTGATTGCCGGCCTGACCTGCGCCGCGGCCCTGCTCGGCTGGCGTCTGGTGATCATGGGCAAAAAGCACAGGGCTGCAGCAGCTGCAACGGCAATGCAGTCCTGATTCCGGCATGCCTGCAAGAGCTTCTGGCTGACGCCTCTTACAGCAGCTCCCTGTGTCGTGGGCAACGGTTCGAGATGCCTGGAGTGAAGCGGGCCGGATGCGTCATGCGCTCAAGCGGCAAGCCGCACAGCTCACCGGTGACCGCGATGTGCGCATCACATGCCGGCATCTCGTAATGTTTGAGCCAGACGCTGTATTCCTCTTCGCTAACCATGCAGTGTTTCGCCGCATACGCAGCAGGGCTTTTCAGGAACTCGTCCACTTCCTCAACCGGAATGCTGACACGACCAGCCCCCGGCAGCATGGCTACCAGGGCAACTCCGGCCGCATCCAGACGCTGCAGGATTTCCTGCGCTACCTGCAATGCCGATCTGTATTCACGAATTGCCGTCTCGCTGCTTTTACCAAGCTGATCCAGCCTGGTCTGCAGGATGGCCAGTTGCGCCCGATGCTGTTGTTGCTGACTCTGTAACTGCTCCTGGTGCAGCGATGTCAGCAAGTCTTTCTGTGACTGCAGCTTTTGCTCAAACTCCATTCCGAGCGTGGCCTGCTGATTCTTTTCCCTGACGGTGAGATTTTGCAGCTCGTGCCTTGCCTGCTCGGCGATACTGGTCAGCTGATGAACCTGCTCCTGCAGGCTGCGATTTTTATCCTGCTCTGCCTGCAGCTCTTGCAGCAATTGGTCAAGATGCTCCCGACTCGCGGGCAGCTGCCTGCCTTCTTCTGCAGTCCTCTGCAGTTTGTCCGGCCCGAAAGCGGCAACCGGAGCCTGGCTTTCCTTCCCGGTGAGCAAACGCAGCTGGTTGCGCTTCACGGCATCACGGATTTCATGCAGGTGGTTGTGTTCCGCAGTCACCTCCGGATCCCACAGGTACATGCGCAGCCCGTCCATAGGCGACTGGCTGCGACAAGCCAGCCTGATCGGCCCGGCACCCAGGTCTGGGCCGGGCCCGGCTTTCTCAACCAGTTGGCGCAAGGGCAGGTTCCAGTTCGGGTCGGCAGTCCCGTTTTCATCAAAAGCCAGATAAAACAGTGCTACCGCCTGCATCTGCAACCCGGGACTGATCAGCACATAGGCAGCACGTGCCTGCTGGCCGGCCCAGTCGGGCATGCTGACCACATTGTCCAGCACAGCCTCAAATTCCGGGTACAGCATTTCCGTGACTATCGCATTATCCCTGAACAGCATCACGGCATCCGTCACTTGCTGCCGGTTCGCCCTGAAATTATTCATGGTAATTGCACCCCGCCTGATTACAGGCCATTTACCAAAAAAACTGGTGGGGTTCTGCTGCCTGGTCGGCAGGATACCTTGCTGCCGAAAAGCCGTCTGCAATTTCCCCACGGTGCCGCATCAGTTGTCGCTGGCAAGTAGAAAACATGAAAAAGTTTGTCATTTATAGCACAGAAGCAAACACCTGGTAGTGCCGCCAGCTGAGGGTGCGGGAAATACCGGCACTCCACTACCGGCTCCCTCATCATCAACGCATGATCTGGGCAGTACCCTGATCAGCAGCAGCGCAGGACAAAGCATGCCTGTCTGCGCCAGGCCCGGGCACATAAATGCAGGCACAAACAATTCACCCGGCCAAAGCCGGGTGAGTACAGGGCAGATCCGGCATGCCGGCTGCCAAAGAGCGTCGGGGGTCTTGCCCGGTCAGATTACCGCAGCAATTCGTGCTCCCTGATCAATGGCGCGCTTGGCATCCAGCTCGGCCGCCACATCGGCACCACCGGCCAGATGCACCTCGATACCGGCAGCAACCAGGCCATCCTGCAACTCGCGCTGCGAAGTCTGGCCGGCACAGATCACCACGTTGTCGACTGCAAGCACTTGCGGCTCGCCACCGGAAATGCGCACATGCAGGCCGTCATCGTCGATCTTCAGGTATTCGACACTGTTGATCATCTGCACTTTCTTTTTGGTCAGGTCGGCACGGTGAATCCAGCCAGTGGTCTTGCCCAGGCCTGCACCCACCTTGCTGCTCTTGCGCTG
>CAZKTB010000037.1:0-12322 GCA_964555485.1 uncultured Thiopseudomonas sp.
TCAGGTACATCTGGCCGAAGATGTCGCCCAGGTCGAAGGCCCGGGTCAACAGGCGGTCGGGCATGAAGTCGAAGTGGCTGATGAAGGGGTAGACCAGGAAAGTCAACGCCAGCAGCGGCAACATCCAGCCCATGGTGCGGCGCGTTGCTTCAACCACCAACACTACGGTAAGAATGGAGAAGCCGATATCCAGCGTATTGGGGATACCACCCCTGGTGGTGACGATGGCCTGGTACTCCAGTGCCAGGTAACCAAAACTCGAAGCACTGGCCAGTACCAGTATCCAGTCCACCAGGCTGACACGACTGCGGCTGGTACTCTTGCGTGCCGGATAGAGAAAGAAAATCAGGCACAGTCCGATTGCCACGTGAGCACTGCGTTGCAGCAGCTCCGGCATAGGGTTGTAGGTGATGTAGAGGTGGAATGCCGAGTAGGCAACCGACAGGCAAAACACCAGCAAGGCCACCGGCTTGTTGCTGATATTGCGCAGAACCGAGGAGCGGTCGTACTTTTCCAGCAGTTGCTGTTCTTGGTCAGCGGGGACCGAGTGCTTGTCTAAAGTGCTCATCGCAGGCTTCCATCAATAAATAACGCCACATGGGCAGACGCCTGACGCGAACATCAAGCGTTGTGTAATCATCAAGCAGGGCGTACACGGGCCATGCCTGTTCCTGTATCCATAGCGTGGATTGTACATTGGCTGATACTGTCCAGTTCAGCTCGTCGAGCGGACGGCTGAGGCGGTAATCGATCAGTCCCTTGTCATCTGCTTGCAGTGTGCCACTGCTTGGTGTGCCTGCGCCATAGGTCTTGAAGCGGCTGCGCACCAGCAACAGCTGATTACCCTGACGTCGATAGTCTTCACGCCAGTTTTCTTTTTCGACCGAATGCTGCCATTCCAGGGCAAAGCCGCTGTCAGGCAAGCGACACTGCTGCTCATTGAAACCGGCCACCAGGGTTGTCGAAGGCCAGAATGAAATTGCCAGAAAGAAAAGGCCGGTCAATCCACCAAGGATTACCGGCCTTTTAGCTGTCAGCCGGGAATCAGTCCGCGGCCAGTTCATCATAGTATTGCTGGGCACCAGGGTGCAGAGGTGCTACCAGACCCTGCTGGGCTGCTTCCACCGAGACATCGTTCATGGCCTGGTGTGAGTTGCGCAGTTGCTGCAGGTTGTCGAAGAAGGTCTTGGTCAGCTTGTAGACGTCGTCCTGTGACAGATCCGAGCGCACGGCCAGAGCATTCATGATGGCGGCAGTGGCTACAGGCTCTTCGTTGCCGTAGGTGCCGGCCGGAATTTCCAGCGAGACGAAGTAGCTCTTGTCTTCGGCAATGCGGCTGACGTTTTCCGGCTTGATGCTGACCATTTGCAGGTCGAAGCTTTGCTCCAGCTCAAGCAGGGAAGCGTTGGGCAAGCCACTGGTGAGGAAGGCGGCATCCAGCTTGCCAGCTTTCAGGGCATCGGCGGCTTCAGCATAGCCAAGGTAGTCAACCCTGATGTCGTCATAGGAAATGTCGTGGCCGGTCAGCAGGTTGCGGGCGTTGACTTCCACACCCGAGTTTTGCGCACCGACAGCCACACGCTTGCCACGCAGGTCTTCTAGGGTCTTGATGCCGCTTTTTTTCGAGGTCACGATCTGGACGTAGTTCGGATACAGGGCGGCAATCTGCTGTACGTTGGTTATCGGCGCCTGGAAGCTTCCTTCGCCAGCAAGTGCATCACTGAGCACATCGCTCATCAGGAAGGCCAGTTCGACCTTGTTCTGTGCCATCAGGTTGACGTTCTCAACCGAAGCACCTGTGGTCTGGGTTTTCGAGTTGACGCCATAGGTCTTGTTGAAAACCTCGCCCAGGGTGGTGGCAATGATGTTGTAGGGGCCGGACGCGCCACCTGTGGCAATGGTGGCGAAACGGGTTTCAAGTTTGTTGTCGGCAGCCGCGGTGCTTTCGGCGGCAGTGCTGCTGGCAGGGGCGGTCTGGGCTTGCTTGGGAGCCTCATCAGAACATGCGGTCAGCAGTCCGGCCAGTGCCAGTACGCCAAGGCTGGTGCGAAAGGATGTTTTCATTTTTTTACCTGTCTGCAAAGTCTGTGTCGGGTGCTGAGCAACCCGGGCTGCTGTAGCAGCGCATCGGGGTGGCATTCCATTTGGCTGTCAACACGATGGTTAGAGTGAACGCCGGTCATCTTCCATGATTGCGTTACATTTTTAGACTAAAGCGAAAAAGTCGTACTGGCAACGTGCTATGTGTTGTCCTTTAGTCATGCTGCAGCAGGGTAGGCAGGTCCAGAATGCAGATACGGCGCCCGTCGAGTTTCAGCAAGCCTTCACGCTCCAGCTGGTTCAGTACCCGCGACAGGGTTTCTGGCTGGATCGAGAGCTGGCTGGCAACCAGCCGCTTGGTGGCCGGCAATTCAAATTTGGGTGCCATGCAGTGACTGCAGGACTTCAGGGCCTGGCTGGCCAGGTAACGGACAATGCGGTCAATGGATTTCTTGAAAGAGAGGATTTCCATGGTTTCCAGGCTGTCTTGCTCCAGCTGTGCCAGCCGGGATAGCAGTGCCACGCTAAGTTCGCTATTGCCAAGAATGATTTGCCGGTACTGCTCCAGGGGGAACATCAGCACTTCCGTGTTTTCCACTGCCATGGCGGTATAGTCGTGAATGGCGTTGATGGAAAACAGCATGCCTTCGGCAAGAATGTCACCGGGCAGCAAGATCCTGAACACTTTTTCCTGGCCGTCCTGGGTCAGGCGAAACAGTTTCAGGGAGCCGGAAATGACAAAACCAAGGCGTTTGGCGTTTTCGTCCTGCTGATAAGCGCAGTCGCCCCTGGCCAGGCTGACCACTTCCGCATGTTCCACCAGCCCTGCCTGTTCTTCGGCAGACAGTCCACCAAGTAGCGGATTGTCTTGCAGTTGGGGATAGCTGGTGGAAAAGCTCATGGATGTTCCTTGACTGATGGCGCCTGTAAGGCTTGAACGTTCGCGGACTCCCGAGTTTAGCATGAACGGCAAGAAGGTTCACGGAGCCGGTGGCTGCAGGCGTGCAGGAAAGCGGTTGGTTAAGCCGATGGCTCTGCATATAATGCCCGCACTATGTTTGACGGAAATAAGGAACAGCAATGACAGGCAAACAACCCGTTGCCGTGCTTGGCGGCGGCAGTTTTGGTACCGCACTGGCCAACCTGATTGCGGCTAACGGCTATCCGGTAATGCAGTGGATGCGTGATCCGGCCCAGGCCCTGGCAATCCGTGAGTCTCGTAAGAACCCCCGTTATCTGACAGATGTCGTGCTGCATCCGGGCATTGATGCGGTCACCGACCTGTCTGCAACCCTGCAGGCCTGTCAGCTGGTGTTTGTTGCCCTGCCATCGGTAGCGCTGCGCTCAGTACTGGCATCGCACAGTGCCGAGCTGGATGGCAAGATGCTGGTCAGTACCACCAAGGGTATCGAGATCAAGACCTTTCTATTGATGAGTCAGATTCTCGAGCAGGTGGCCCCCGGGGCCCGGATCGGCGTACTCTCAGGCCCGAACCTCGCCCGCGAGATAGCTGACCGGGCGCTAACCGCCACTGTGGTGGCCAGCGAAAACGAACAGCTGTGCAGTGCCGTGCAGCAAGTATTGCATGGCGAGACTTTCAGGGTTTATGCCAGCAGTGACCGCTATGGCGTCGAGCTTGGCGGCGCGCTGAAAAACGTCTACGCCATCATGGCCGGCATGGCTGCCGCGCTCGGCATGGGCGAGAACACCAAAAGCATGCTGATTACCCGGGCGCTGGCGGAGATGACCAGATTTGCCGTGAAAATGGGTGCCAATCCGCTGACCTTCCTTGGGCTGTCCGGTGTTGGTGACCTCATTGTCACCTGCAGCTCGCCCAAGAGCCGCAACTATCAGGTGGGCCATGCCCTGGGCCGCGGCATACCGCTGGATCAGGCGGTGGAGCAGCTTGGCGAAGTGGCCGAGGGTGTCAACACGTTGCACGCATTGCAACAAAAGGCGGCAGAGCTAGATGTCTATATGCCGCTGGTCAACGGATTGCATGCAGTACTCTTTGACGGTTACCCATTGCAGAAGGTGATTGGCGGTCTGATGAGCGGCGAACCAAAAACCGATATCGATTTCATTTCACCAGAATGGTTTACGGAGTGACCATGAACGCAGCTGTAAAAAAACTAACGCGTGAAGCCTTTGCCTTTCGTGTTCTGTGGATGCTGGTGTATGCACTGGTCTGGCAGGTGGTTGTGCCCTTGCTGATGCTGACAGTCATACTGCAGGTGCTATATCGCCTACTGAAAAAACGGCCACACTGCGGACTGGCCAGTCTAGGTGGTGGGCTGGGTGGTTTTCTGGCGCAGATAGCCCGCTTTGCCTGTTTTCAGACCGAGGACAAGCCCTGGCCGGTGGCCGACTGGCCAACACCGGAGAGCTCTGCAGAGAGTGAGGGGCAACAGGCATGAAGCTCTGGTTGATGCGTCATGGTGAAGCCGGTGCGCCAAGCCGGCGTGATGCCGATCGCGAGCTGACGGCACATGGCCGGCAGCAGGTGGCGGAAATGGCCGCGCACCTGAAGGATCAGCCACTAGCGGGTATTGTCTGCAGTCCCTACGTCAGAGCACGACAGACTACGGATATAGTGCTGGAGGTGCTGGGCGTTGAGAAACCAACCCTGATTGTGCCCTGGCTGGTGCCGGACGAGCCGGTACAGTCCGTGGTACGTCAGCTGGACAGTCTGCCGGAGGGTGACCTGCTGCTGGTCAGCCACCAGCCAATGCTGGGCTTGCTGGGCAGCTGGCTATGCGAGGGCAGCCTCGCGCAGCCGTTACCGCTGGGTACCGCCAGCCTGGCATGTCTTGAGGGGGACTTTGCCGTTTCCGGCCTGATGCACCTGCAGTCGTTGCAGCATCCCCGGACTGGAATGTTCCAGAACGGTTAGACAGCTCTGCCTGCAGCATCAGGGGGAAGGCCGGTGCGTGAGAGCCGGAGAAACATGAAAAACCAAACCAATTACAACTAGAAAAAGGAATACGCATGTTGCAGGTACAAGAAATTCGAATCCAGCTGCCGCATATCGATCTGGCGGCCAGAGTCTATGGCCCGGAAGATGGCAAGCCGGTACTGGCGCTACACGGCTGGCTGGACAATGCCATGACCTTCGAGCTGCTGGCGCCCAGGCTGCATGGTTTGCGTATTGTGGCGCTGGACATGGCCGGCCATGGCCATTCCGGCCGTCGCGGGCCAGGTGCCGGTTACCAGCTGTGGGACTACACGCTGGACGCCCTGATGGCTGCGCATCAACTTGGCTGGGAGCGGTTCTCGCTTTTGGGTCATTCTCTGGGCGGCATCATTTCGGTCTTGCTGGCTGGTGCGGTACCCGAGCGCATCGAGCGTCTGGCGCTGATCGATGGTCTGGTGCCGGACACTGGTGAAGCTGCGCAATCGCCAAAGAAGCTTGGTGAGGCACTGCAGGCACAAATCGCGCTGGCCGACAAGAAAAAGACCGTTTACAGCACCATCGAACAGGCAGTTGAAGCACGCAAGCGCGGACTGATCGCGGTCAGCCAGCAGGCGGCCGAGTTGCTGGCATCCCGCGGCCTGAGCCCGGTTGCCGGTGGTTACAGCTGGAATACCGATCAGCGTTTGACCTTGCCGTCACCGCTGCGCTTGACCAATGCCCATGCCCTGGCCTTTGTAAATGCGTTAGAGTGTCCGGTGTCACTGGTGCTGGCCGAGCAGGGCTTGCTGCTGGGCATCCCGGAATTCGTATATTTTCTTGACCGTCTGGACAAGCCCAATTTCCAGATTGAACGCCTGACCGGCGGGCACCATTTGCACGTCAATGACGAGCAGGGCGCACAGGCAGTTGCCGATTGTTTCAATGCATTCTTTGCCGGCTAGACAGTCCGCTGTGCGATAGCTTTTCTATGGAGTGGTAATGATTTGAAGGTCCGTATTTGTCACCTGTTGTCCGGTTTTTTGCTGCTGGGCGTAACACAACTGGCCGCGGCACAGGCCACATTGGAAACTGTTGCAGGTCTGCCGGCTCTGGTGGATGCGCGCTTGCTGGATCAGCAACAGCAGCAGGCCGTGGAGAAGATCTACCCGCTGGGTTCGGTACGCCGGATCAGCGGGCAGTTGCGCTTCTCTGCCGAGCTGACCCTGAGTGGCGATCGCAGCCTGGCTACCTGGCAGCTGTCGCCGGTGCATGCTGCAGATGCGGCATTTTTCCAGGTCCGCGAGCAGCTGCAACAGGATGCACGGCTGCTGTACTGGTGTGAGGGACGTGACTGCGGCCCGAGCAACCTGTGGGCCAACTCGGTTCTCGGCAATGCGCGCCTGTACGGACCTGATGAACGTCAAAATTACGCGGTGCTGGCAGACATGACAGGCTCTGACCTGTTTGTGCTCTATGCAGTAACCCGCGGCAATGGCCGGGGCATGCTGCATGTCGAGCAGTTCAAGGCTGACAGCTTGCCGCAAGACCTGTATCCGGCGGCGGCAACCTTGTTGCTGCAGTTGCGTCACGATGGCCGTCTTGAGCTGGCAGACGACAATGGCGAAGCTCGTCTGGAAGTTGCCCAGCTGGCCAGGGCCCTGAATCGTGACGGCTCGTTGCGTGTGGTGCTGAGTGGTGCGCAGGCGGCCAGCTGGCGCGACTCGCTGCAAACTGCCGGTGTCCGGGCCACACGCATGGAGCTCGATGATGACGGGCAGGCGACAACCCTGATGCGGGTTCTGCCGTAAATCCCGGCAGCGGAGAAGTCCATGAAGACTAGCGACCGACTGATAGCACAGCTGTTGATACTGGGGCTGCTGGTCGCCTGCCTGTGGGTTCTGACGCCTTTTCTTTCAGCCCTGTTCTGGGCTGCGGTACTGGCTTTTGCCACCTGGCCCGTGATGCGCGGCCTGACCCGCGCCCTGAACGGCAATGCAATTCTGGCTGCCTCGTTGCTGACCGGGCTATGGGTCTTGCTGGTGGCCATTCCCTTGGTCTGGCTGGGACTGAATATCGCCGACTACATCCGTGACGGCATGGAGCTGGTAAAAAACCTGCGGGTGACCGGCATGCCGGAAGAGCCCGAATGGCTGATCCGCATTCCTTTGTTTGGCGAACGTCTGCACGAGTTCTGGCTCATGCTGGACGAGCAGGGCGAGGGCTACTTTGCCAACATCAAACCTTACATGGGCCAGTTCGGCAACTGGCTTCTCGGACGCAGCGCAGTCATGGCTGGTGGCATGCTGGAGCTGGCCCTGAGCCTGCTGCTGGTGTTCTTCTTTTACCGTGACGGAGATCGCCTGGCGCACTTCATGCGTAGCCTGGTACAGCGCATCATGCGCAAGCGCGCCGATCACTATATCGAGCTGGTTGCCGATACGGTTCGGCGGGTCGTTAACGGTGTCATAGGTACTGCCGTGGCCCAGGCCATGGTGGCCTTCATCGGCTTCAGCATTGCCGGTGTGCCTGGTGCCTTTTTACTGTCGATTTTCACTTTCGGCCTGAGCATCATCCCGATGGGGCCACCACTGGTCTGGGCGCCCGCTACAGCCTGGCTGTTCCTGCAGCAAAGCTACGGCATGGGAACCTTCATGCTGTTTTGGGGTTTCATAGTCATCAGTAGTGTAGACAACTTCCTCAAACCCTATCTGATCAGCCGCGGCGGTAACCTGCCGCTGATCGTGGTGCTGATGGGAGTGTTTGGCGGCATCATTGCCTTTGGCTTCATGGGGATATTCCTCGGGCCTGTCTTGCTGGCTATCGCCTACAGTCTGCTCAGTGAGTGGATCAGTCAGAGTCAGTCGGCCAAGCAGCTGCAGCTGCTACAACACTCCGATACGCAAACCGACATCAAAACCAACATCAAGGACAAAGAATCATGAAACACATGAAATTGACGCTGGCTCTGCTGTTGGCCGGAGTACTGGCCGGTTGTGCCGGCAAGACCCACAACCGCAATGCCTGTGCCAGTGAGCTGGATGCCGCCTGGAAAGAGCTGAGCCTGGCCAAGGCGGAAGGCTTTGCCGGTACCGTGAGCTATTCCAAAGCGTTGACCCTGATTACCGGTGCGAAAACGCAACAGCAGTTCGAAGGCTACAACGGCTGTCTGCGCAAGGCGAAAAAAGCCCGCTTTTATATCCGCGAATCCAGGGCTGGGCGTTAATGCAGCTCGCTAAAGAGGCAGGTGATCATTAAAGGGGTCAGGTACATTTAAGCTGGTTCAAATGTACCTGACCCCTTTAATGGGCCGTTAAATTATTTTTTAAGGAAACCATCTGTGGTCTTACAACAGCTGGAAAAAGCACTGACAGCAGTCAATCAGGTGGTGCTGGGCAAGGAAACCCAGGTGCGCATGGCCCTGGCATGCCTGCTGGCCCGTGGACACCTGTTGCTGGAAGATTTGCCCGGCATGGGCAAGACCACATTGAGTCATGCCCTGGCACAGGTGCTGGGGCTGGAGTACCAGCGGGTCCAGTTCACATCGGACTTGCTGCCGGGTGATATTCTCGGCACTTCGGTATTTGCACGTGAAACCGGCAGCTTTGTTTTTCATCCGGGGCCAATTTTCACCGAGCTGTTGCTGGCTGATGAAATCAACCGGGCCACGCCGAAAAGCCAGAGCGCACTGCTTGAGGCCATGGAAGAGCGGCAGGTAACCGTGGAAGGCAACACTCGCAGCCTGCCGGAACCGTTTTTCGTCATTGCCACGCAGAACCCGCTGTCACAAAGCGGTACCTTCAGTCTGCCCGAATCACAGCTGGACCGCTTCCTGATGCGCCTGTCGCTGGGTTATCCGGACCGTCGTGCCGAACAGGCACTGCTTGGCGGCAGTGGTGGACGGCAGCAGGCACTTGATCCGGCTGCCATACTCGACAAGCAGCAATTGCTTGAAGCACAGCAGCAGGTGGCTGCGGTAACCGCCAGTGACGCCCTGATTGCCTACATCCTGCGTCTGGCCGAAGCCAGTCGTAATCATCCACAGTTGGCCTATGGCCTGTCACCAAGGGGCAGTCTGGCTCTGCTGGCGGCTTGCCGCGCCTGGGCTTATCTGGCTGGCCGGGACTATGTCATACCTGAAGATGTCCAGTTTCTGGCGCCCGCGGTGATTGCGCACCGGCTCGGACATGCGCTTGGTGGTAGTCGCGGGCACAGCGCTGAATCCATTGTTGATGACTTGCTGGGTCAGGTGCCCGCACTTTGATGGACGGGCTGCGTCACTGGCTTCGACAGTGGTGGCAGCGACGTCTGCCACCGGCCAGCAGGGTACGCCTGAGCCAGCGCCAGATTTTCATTGTGCCAACCCTGACCGGCTACTGCTTTGGTGGTGCTTTGCTGCTGATGCTGCTGGTCGCCATCAATTATCAGAACAGTCTGGCCTACGCGCTGGCCTTCGTATTGGCTTCTCTGGGGCTGCTGACCGCACTGCATACCTGGCGCAACCTTGCCGAGTTGGAACTGCAGGCTCAGCTGGCCGACTCCTGTTTTGCCGGTGAACAAGGGCTGTTTTCCGTACGGCTGGAAGCTGCCGGGCATGACCGCCAGGGCATCTTGCTGGGCTGGAAAGCCCCGCTGACATCGCAGACCGATGTAACGGTCGGGCAGGCTGCTCAGCTGCTGCTCGGCTTGCCGACCAGCCGCCGGGGCTGGTTGCGGGCGCCACGGATGCGTATCGAGACACGTTTTCCGCTGGGCATCTGGGTTGCCTGGAGCAGGGTTGATCTGGACATGCAGCTGTTGGTTTATCCGCAACCGGTAGAGGCTGGTCTGCCACTGGCAGCAGCACACAACGAGGATGACAGCAGCGAAGGACTGCTCGCAATGCAGCAGGGGACGGATGATTATCAGGGACTGGAAACCTGGCAGCAGGGTGATTCCTTGCGCCGGATCGACTGGAAAGCCTGGTCGCGCGGGCAGGGGCTCTGGGTCAAGCAGTTTGGCGAGCTGCAGGGCAGCGACATGCAGCTGGATTATAGCCAGCTGCAGGGCGACAGTGAGCATCGCCTGTCGGTACTTTGCCACCACGTACTGCGCCTGGATGCCGAAGCCCGGCCATATTCACTACAGCTTCCCGGACAGTTGCTGGGTCCGGATAGCGGTCCCGGCCACCGTAGCGCCTGTCTGACTGCGCTGGCCCTGTTTGGCGTGCAATCATGAGCGGGCAACTGAGGCTGGAAGCCGTACCGCGCAACGCCTTGCACTGGCTGCTGATCGCCCAGATGCTGGTGATCGCACCGCATTTGCTGCACATCCCGCAGTGGATTGCCGGTCTCTGGCTGCTGTGCGCAGTCTGGCGGGTTCAGGTTTACCGCACCCGCTGGAGTCTGCCACGGCCGATGATCAAGCTGGCCATGATGAGCAGTGCCGCCTTTGCCGTTTACCTGAGCCGTGGCAGCCTGATCGGGCTGGATGCCGGCGTGGCACTGCTGATCACCGCCTTCACCCTGAAACTGGTAGAGCTGCGTAGCCGGCGTGATGCGCTGGTACTGATATTTCTAGGCTTTTTCTGTGTGGTGACCAGCTACCTGTATTACGACAGCCTGCTGGCAGCACTGTATTCGCTGTTGCCGGTGGCTGCCTTGCTGGCGGCCTGGTCGGGTTTGCAGCAGTCCGGCAGCGGCATGAAAACAACTGCCAACCTGCGTTTGGCCGTGGTGTTACTGGCCCAGGCGATACCACTGGCACTGCTGCTGTTTGTCTTCTTCCCGCGGCTGGAGCCGCTATGGAGCTTGCCGCAACCCGCTGACAAGGGCAAAACCGGACTTTCCAGCCAGATGTCACCCGGCGATATCGCCGAGCTGAGCCAGTCTACCGAGCTGGCATTTCGTGCCACCTTCGAGGGGCCCATACCAGCGAAAAACCAGCTTTACTGGCGCGCCCTGACCATGCCGCTGTTTGACGGCCGCAGCTGGCGCATGGCCAGTTTCGGTGCCGACCTGTTACCCGGTCAGTGGCAAAAGCAGGGACCATCACAAAGCTATAGCGTGATCATGCAGCCCAGCCGCCAGCCCTGGCTGTTCAGTCTGGATATCAGTGAAAGCAGCCAGCCGGATGTGCGCATGCAGGGAGACTTCCGCCTGCAACGCAGCCGCCCGGTACATAGAAGCTACATGTATCAGGCGGAAGTCTGGCCGCAGGCACTGGCCGAGCCCGAGCTGACGGCGGCAGGCTGGCGGCATAACCTGCAATTGCCACGTACCGGCAACCCGCGTACCCGCGAGTGGGCCCGTCAGCTGCGAGAGCAATACGCCGATGACCGTCAGCTGGTTGCTGCCTTGCTGACCCACTTCAACCGGCAGCCTTACCACTACACATTGAAGCCGCCCCTGCTGGGCGAGAACAGCATCGATGAGTTCATGTTCGACACCCGTAGCGGCTTTTGCGAACACTATTCCAGTGCCATGGCTTTTGCCTTGCGGGTGACCGGTATTCCGGCGCGGGTGGTCACCGGCTATCAGGGCGGAGAAATCAACAACGCCGGCAACTATGTGCAGGTACGCCAGATGGACGCCCATGCCTGGGTTGAATACTGGCTGCCGGGCAGCGGTTGGCAGCGGGCTGATCCGACTTTCCAGGTGGCGCCGGAGCGTATTGAGCAGAGTCTGCAGGATGTGCTGGCTGCCGAGATGACCGAGCTGGACAGCAACCTGTTTTCTCCACTGCGCTATCGCCATGTCGCCTGGATCAACAAGTTGCGCATGGGCTGGGAAAACCTCAATCACGGCTGGCAAAGCAAGGTGCTCGGCTACCAGGGAGAGCGTCAGCGTGCCTGGTTGCGTGAGCTGTTTGGTACGCTCGACTGGCAACGCATCGGTATTACCCTGGTCGCCGGCCTGGCACTGCTGTTTGGACTGCTAGCCCTGTTCATCGTCCGGCCCTGGCAGCAACGGCCGGACCCCGTGCAACGCCTGCTGCTGGATTATGACCGGCTGATGCAGCGTCGTGGTCTTGCTCGTGCTGTGCATGAAGGCCTGCAAACCCACCAAAAACGAATTGATAGCCAGCTTGATGAGACGCTGCGCCAACAACTGGAATCTTTCGTTATTGCCCATGAGCAGCTGCTGTACGCAGGGGAAGATGATTTGCAAAAGGCACGGACAGCACTGCAGCAGTTGCGGCGCAGCATGATGTTCAGGCGACGGCTGAAACAATAAAGCCCGCTCCCACAATCAGCTCACTGCATGAATCACTCCCCAATATTTTCCGCACAAAACGATACTGTCATTCCGCGCGCAACGCAGTGAAGTCGCGGAATCCAGAGCTTATGAATCCTGCGACCGTGCTTCACTTCACGCAGGATGACTGCTTTGACTAGCAAGATTCCGCCATTAC
>CAZKTB010000038.1:0-1827 GCA_964555485.1 uncultured Thiopseudomonas sp.
ACCTGGCCGAGAAGGGCACCATGAAACTGGACGACTACTTCCGGTTTTGTGACCTGACAACGAGAAGGGCTTCCGCAAGGAAGCCCTTTTTGTTTATGGGGTTGGCTAAAGGGGTCAGGTACATTTACCCGCCGGGTACATGTACCTGACCCCTTTAACTTGAATAAATCAGGCAGCTCAGGTTTCGACCAGTGGCAGTGACAGTTTGTCCTGCAGGCGTTGCTGGGCATGGCGTGCTTTTTCGTCGGGTTTTGGTTGCTTGCGCAGATAGCTGCCATCGGCCTGCAGAAGCCAGGCATGGGTGTTATCACGCAGGTAGTGCCCCAGCTCCTTGGTGATGCGACGCACCATTTTTGGCTGTCGTAGCGGGAAGCAGGCCTCGATGCGTTTGTCCAGATTGCGTTCCATCCAGTCGGCGCTGGACAAGAACAGCTGTTCCTCTCCGCCAGCATTGAGGAAGTAGTAGACCCTGCTGTGTTCCAGCTGACGGCCGATGATCGAGCGCACCTGGATATTGTCCGAAATGCCGGCAATCCCCGGGCGCAGGCAGCACATGCCGCGCACTATCAGGTCAATGCGCACGCCGGCCTGGCTGGCGCGGTAGAGTGCCTTGATCATTTTGGCGTCGGTCAGGGCGTTGACCTTGATGACAATGTGCCCGGGCAGGCCGTTCAGGGCGTTCTCTTCTTCACGGCTGATCATTTCCATCAGGCTGCTGCGCAGGCTGAAAGGGGCATGCAGCATGCGATGCATGGGTTTGGCCTTGCCCATGCCGACTAGCTGGTTGAACAGGCTGGATACATCTTCGCAAAGCTCGCGGTCGCCGGTAAGCAGGCTGTAGTCGGTATACAGGCGGGCGTTGTCGGCGTGGTAGTTGCCGGTACCCAGGTGGGCGTAGCGAACCAGTTGACCCTGTTCACGGCGGAGCACCAGTGCCAGTTTGGCGTGGGTCTTGAAGCCGAGCATGCCATATACCACCACGGCGCCGGCAGCCTGCAGACGGCTGGCCAGGCTCAGGTTGGACTCTTCGTCAAAGCGGGCGCGCAGCTCGATCACCACTGTGACTTCCTTGCCGTTGCGGGCGGCTTCTACCAGGGCATCGACAATTTCCGAGTCGGCACCGGCGCGGTAGAGTGTCTGCTTGATGGCCAGTACATCCGGGTCCTGGGCGGCACGGCGCAGAAAATCGATGACCGGCGTGAAGGATTCATAGGGATGGTAAAGCAGCACATCCTGATGGGCGATGGCCTGAAACAGGTCGTCAAACTTTTGTACCGCCTTGGGGATGGCCGGCGTGAACGGCGGAAAGATCAGGTGCGGATGGCTGGTCAAACCGGTGATGGCAAACATCCGCGTCAGGTTGACCGGGCCGTTGACGCGATACAGCTCGTCTTCGCCAAGGTTGAACTGGCGCAGCAGGTAGTCCACCAGGTGTGCCGGGCAGTTGTCGGCCACTTCCAGCCGCACCGCATCACCGAAGCGGCGGGCATAGAGTTCGCCGCGCAATGCATTGGCCAGGTCGGCAACATCGTCTACGTCCATCGACAGGTCAGCATTGCGGGTCAGGCGGAACTGGTAACAGCCGCGCACGCTCATGCCGTGAAACAGGACATCGGCATGGGCGTGAATGATTGATGACAGAAATACATGCTGTACTCTACCGCCAGTAATTTCCGCCGGTAGCGGGATCAGTCGGGCCAGGCTGCGCGGTGCCGGCAGGATGGCCAGGCCGGAGTCGCGACCGAAGGCGTCAGTGCCTTCCAGCTCGACAATGAAGTTGAGGCTCTTGTTGGCCAGTAGCGGAAAGGGGTGGGCCGAGTCCAGGCC
>CAZKTB010000038.1:1927-10284 GCA_964555485.1 uncultured Thiopseudomonas sp.
AACTTCAGCCGCTCCAGCAGGGGAACGCTTTCGTCCAGTGCCTGCTCCAGCACGCGGATGTTGAATTGCAGCTGCGACAGCTCGCGGTTGATGTACAGACTGCTGTCATCAAGGTCGATGCTGGCGGGGGCTGGGCTGTCTGGCTGCATGGTGGTCTGTCCTGGGATTGGGCGCGCGGGATTAAAGGGGCAGTTAAAGGAGTCAGGTACATTTCGATAAAGGGGCCAGGTGCATTTGCCTGAGGGTAAATGTACCTGGCCCCTTTATCGAAGACCTCTTTATCTGGTGTGACCGGGTGATCTCCTGCAGGCGTTACCTCTGCTGCAACAGCTCGGCAGCACGGGCGGCGAAGTAGGTGAGGATGCCATCGGCACCGGCGCGCTTGAAGCCGACCAGTGATTCAAGGATGACATCTTCGCTCAGCCAGCCGTTCTGGATGGCGGCCATGTGCATGGCGTACTCGCCGCTGACCTGATAAACGAAAGTCGGCGCCTTGAACTCTTCCTTTACGCGCCAGACGATGTCCAGGTAGGGCATGCCGGGCTTGACCATGACCATGTCGGCACCTTCGGCCAGATCTGTGGCAACTTCGTGCAGGGCCTCGTTACCGTTGGCCGGATCCATCTGGTAAGTGAACTTGTTGCCGCCACCGAGGTTGGCCGCCGAGCCGACCGCATCGCGGAACGGGCCGTAGTAGGCACTGGCGTACTTGGCCGAATAGGCCATGATGCGGGTGTTCACATGGCCAGCGTTTTCCAGCGCCTCACGGATGGCCTGGATGCGGCCGTCCATCATGTCGGATGGAGCAACCACCTGGGCGCCGGCTTCGGCGTGCGACAGGGCCTGACGTACCAGGGCATCCACGGTGGTGTCATTCAGTACATAGCCGTTGTCGTCGAGGATGCCGTCCTGACCGTGGGTGGTGAAGGGGTCCAGCGCCACGTCGGTGATGATGCCCAGCTCCGGGAACTTCTCGCGCAGGGCGCGGGTGGCACGCTGGGCGATACCGTTGGGATCCCAGGCGGCAGCGGCATCCAGAGACTTGTGCTCAAGAGGTGTGACCGGGAACAGGGCCAGGGCAGGAATGCCCAGGGCCACCCAGCGCTCGGCTTCCTGCAGCAGCAGATCGATCGACAGGCGCTCTACGCCCGGCATGGAGGGCACCTCTTCACGCTGACCTTCGCCGTCCAGCACAAATACCGGCAGGATCAGGTCGTCGACGCTCAGGCGGTTTTCACGTACCAGACGGCGGGAAAAGTCGTCACGGCGGTTGCGGCGCAAGCGGGTGGCAGGGAACAGGCGTTGGGCTGTATTGGTCACGGTGGGCTCCTTGAAACAGGGGTGCGCTACGGGCACGCACCAGAATGATCCGCTTATTTAACCATAAAAACAGAATATTTCCTTGCATGTCGCGCATGCTCTGGTATCATTTGCGCCCTTGTCGTGTGCGGTATTCAACAATGGAGTTGGATGGCGGCACAATTTCATATTTGAGGACACACCATGAAAGCTGATATTCACCCAAATTACGCCGACATTAGCGCAACCTGCAGCTGCGGTAATGTCATCAAGACCCGTTCTACCCTGTGCCAGGACATCAACGTAGATGTGTGCTCCGAGTGTCACCCTTTTTACACCGGCAAGCAGAAGGTACTGGACGTTGGTGGCCGTATTGACCGCTTCAAGCAGCGTTTCGGCGGCTTCACCAGCAAGTAAGACGCTGTCCTGTCAAAAAAAGCGCCCATGCCGGCGCTTTTTTTGTGCCCGCAAACAGCTGCCGGATGCATGCTTAAGCTTGTCGAATAGCGACATCTTGCGTATGCTCATTACCCTAAAAATATAAGGAAGGGCTGCCGGTTCGCCAGTCGGCCCACCCATTTCGTTCTAGCGGAAAGCCCATCATGTCAGACCTTAAAATTGCAGCTCTTGAATATCACATGTCGCCACGGCCCGGCAAAACCAGCGTCGAGCTGACCAAGCCTACCTCCAGTGCCCGCGACCTGGCGCTGGCATACAGTCCTGGCGTGGCCGAGCCGGTACGCGAAATTGCTCGTGACGAGGCGCTGGCATACAAGTACACCAACAAGGGCAATCTGGTGGCGGTGATTTCTGACGGCACCGCGGTACTGGGTCTGGGCGATACCGGCCCGCTGGCTTCCAAGCCGGTGATGGAAGGCAAGGCGGTACTGTTCAAGCGTTTTGCCGGTGTTGACGTATTCGACATCGAGGTTGATTCCGAAAGCCCGCAGGCGTTCATCGATACCGTACGCCGCATTTCCATTTCTTTTGGCGGCATCAACATTGAAGACGTCAAGGCGCCGGAGTGCTTCGAGATCGAGCGTGCGCTGATCGAGCAATGCGATATTCCCGTTTTCCATGATGACCAGCACGGTACAGCCATAGTAACTGCAGCCGGCATGCTCAACGCGCTGGATATCGCCGGCAAGAAGCTGGAAGAAGCCAAGATTGTCTGTCTGGGTGCCGGTGCTGCTGCTACCGCCTGCATGCGTCTGCTGATCAGCCTGGGTGCCAAGCTGGAAAATATCTTCATGGTTGACCGCAAGGGTGTGATCCATAGCGGTCGTGAGGACCTTAACCAGTACAAGGCTGCTTTTGCGCACAAAACCGATGTGCATACGCTGGAGCAGGCAATGGAAGGTGCTGATGTTTTTGTCGGCCTGTCCGGTCCGAACCTGCTGAGTGCCGAGAACCTCAAGCGCATGGCGGAAAACCCCATCGTGTTTGCCTCGTCCAACCCTGATCCGGAAATTCGTCCGGAGCTGGCGCATGCCACCCGTCCTGACGTGATCATGGCGACCGGCCGTTCCGACTATCCGAACCAGGTCAACAACGTGCTCTGCTTCCCGTTCATTTTCCGTGGCGCGCTGGACGTACGTGCTACCCGCATCAACGAGGAAATGAAGATTGCCGCAGTACATGCCATCCGCGAGCTGGCGACCCTGCCATGCCCGACCGAGGTCTGTGCGGCCTATGGTCTGGAGAAGCTAGAGTTTGGCCGCAACTATATTCTGCCCAAGCCGATTGATGCGCGCCTGATCACTCTGGTGTCCGATGCCGTGGCTCGCGCCGCAATCGACAGCGGTGTGGCTACTTTGCCATATCCGGAAAACTATCCGCTGCAATCAGTCGAGAGCATTTTCAAGGGTTGATGCGCAGAACTTGCTGACAACAAAAAAACCGGCTTTCAGAGCCGGTTTTTTGTTGCGTGTCGATTGCTGTCTAGAACAGGTCGAACAGGTTGTCTTGCGGCTGCTGTCCCGGAGCCAGCTCGCCATCAGGTGAGGCGAAGTCGAATACGGGACTGAATTCGTCATCCATGCGTGGCGGCGTGTCTTCCTTCTTGAACAGCTCGAAATAGCTGTTGGCACTGCTGGCCGAGGCCAGACGTCCGGTTTCGCGATCAACACGCAGAACGCTGAGGCCGGCCGGCTCCGGCTGGTTGCTCGGCGGAGTGTCGGCCAGGGCCTGGCCCATGTAGTCGATCCATATCGGCAGGGCGATGGTTGAGCCATATTCGCGACGGCCAAGAGTGTCGGGCTGGTCGAAACCGGCCCAGACCGAGGTCAGCAGGCTGTAGTTGTAGCCGATGAACCAGCTGTCAAAGGAGTCGTTGGTGGTGCCGGTCTTGCCGGCCAGGTCGCTGCGCTTCAGGCTCAGGGCGCGGCGTCCGGTACCATGCTTGATCACATCCTTGAGGATGTCGGTAACCAGATAGGCAGTGCGCTCGTCGATTACCGGCTCGGCCAGTACCGCTTCATCAGCGGAGGAATCATCGCTGACAGACTCTGCAGTTTCTTCGCTTTCACTTACGGCTTTTTGCTTTGCTGCGGCAAGGTGCGGTGTGACAGCTGGCTGAGCCTGATACAGGGTCTGGCCATCACGATCGTCAATGCGCTCGATGATGTAGGGCTCGATCTTGAAGCCGCCATTGGCAAATACCGCCCAGGCTGCAGTCAGGTCCATGGGTACCAGGGTTGCCGAACCCAGTGACAGCGACAGGTTGGGTGGCAGGCTGGATTTGCTCAGGCCGAAGTGGCTGATGTAATCACGGGTGTAGGGAATGCCGATGTCCTGCATGAGGCGGATCGATACCAGGTTGCGTGAGCGGTACAGCCCTTCGCGCAGGCGGATCGGACCGAGGAAGTTGTTGTCGGAGTTTTTCGGGCGCCAGGCCTCTTTCATGCCAGCCTCGAATATCTCGATCGGGGCATCATTGATCAGACTGGCGGGAGTGTAGCCGGCGTCCAGCGCAGCGCTATAGATGAAGGGCTTGAAACTGGAGCCGGGCTGGCGCTGGGCCTGGGTGGCGCGGTTGTAGTGGCTGTGCTCGAATGACAGACCGCCGACCAGGGCGCGAACGGCACCGTTGTGCGGATCCAGCGAGATCAGTGAAGCCTGGATCTTTGGCAGTTGTGAAAATGCCAGGCTGCCGTCTTCGGTATTCCGCTCGACACGAATCAGATCGCCAACCTTGGCCACGGCAGCAGGATTGCGTGGATTGGCGCCACGACTGGAGTTGCTGAGAAAGGGGGCGGCCCAGCGCATGCTCTGCCAGCTGACGTGTTCTTCCTCGCCCCCGGCCAGCATGACAAAGATGCCGTCATCGGCTACTGTGCTGACAATGGCCGGAATGAAGCGGTTGATGCGACGGGCGTTGCCCAGCGCGCTGAGCCATTCGCTGCGGTTTTCAATCCGGGCTTCGGGGCCGCGATAGCCGTGACGCCGGTCGTAGTCGCTAAGGCCCTTGAACACTGCACTCTGGGCCTGCTCCTGCATGGCAGCTGGCACAGTGGTGTAGACGTTGAGGCCATCAGTATAGGCATCACTGCCGTAGCGGTTGATCATTTCCAGGCGCACCATTTCCGCGACGTAGGGCGCATAGACATCAGGACTTGTGATGTGTAGCTTGGCGTTCTGTTCGGAGTTGATGGCCTCGTCATATTGCTGCTGGTCGATGTAACCCAGTTTCAGCATGCGGCCCAGGATCCAGTCGCGGCGTTCGGTGCTGCGTGCGGGGTTGGCGATAGGGTTATAGCGTGACGGGGCTTTGGGCAGACCGGCGAGCATTGCCATCTGTGCCAGACTCAGCTCTTTTATTGATTTGCCGTAGTACACGTTGGCCGCCGCTTCGATACCGTAAGCGCGGTTGCCCAGATAGATTTTGTTGACGTAAAGCTCGAGGATTTCATCCTTGCTCAGTTCGCGCTCGATTTGCAGGGCCAGCAGAATTTCATTGGCCTTGCGTGAGAAGCTGCGTTCACTGGTCAGGAAGAAGTTTTTTGCCACCTGCATGGTGATGGTGCTGCCGCCGGTCTGGATGCGACCGGTTTTGACCAGCTGGGCGGCGGCGCGCAGCAGACTGCCGGGGTCAACACCGTGGTGTTTGGTGAAGTTGTCGTCTTCTGCCGACAGCAAGGCATTGATGAAGTCCTGTGGGACTTCATCGAAACGGATTGGAGTGCGGCGCATTTCGCCGAACTCTTCGATCAGCAGTCCGTCCTGGCTATAGACCCGCAGCGGCATTTGCAGTTCTACGTGCCGGAGCGACTCAACTGATGGCAAATTGGGGCTCAGATACAGGTAAGCGCCAGTTAAACTGAGGACTACTCCGCAAATTAATGCAATGACAAGAGCAAACAGGGATTTTACGACGAACATCAAGGCAGGTTTATTCCCAAAGAAAATTAATGGGTTAGCGTTATTAGAGGCGCAGGAGACAAAATTAAGGCACATTATAAGCGCTTTTTTTGTCTGGAAGCCATTTGCGAATCAGGCTAGAGTGTTATTTAATCTGGAAAACCATAAAACGTCTGTAAGTGACGGATGCTGATAGGAATTCTACCGTGCTAGGGCTCTTCAAAAAGAAACCAAAAACCATGCTGGGGATTGATATCAGTTCAACCTCGGCAAAGCTCATAGAATTGAGCCGCAGCGGTACCGGCTACAAGGTGGAAGCCTTTGCGGTAGAGCCTCTGCCGCCCAATGCCATTGTGGACAAGAATATTGCCGAGCTGGAACTGGTCGGGCAGGCGCTTGGCCGTTTGATAGCCAAATCACGCACCAATCTTAAAGATGCTGCCGTAGCGGTTTCAGGTGCAGCCGTCATTACCAAGAAGATTTTAATGGAGCGCGGCCTGAGTGATGACGAGCTGGAAACCCAGTTGCGGCTTGAGGCTGATCAGTATATTCCTTACCCGATAGATGAAGTGGCCATCGATTTCGAAGTACTGGGGCCGTCCAGTACGCCTGATCGCGATCTGGTGTTGCTGGCTGCCTGTCGGCGTGAAAACGTCGAAGTCAGGGAGGCTGCGCTGGCGTTGGCCGGCCTCAAGGCCCAGGTTGTCGAGGTTGAGGCCTATGCGCTGGAGCGGGCGTTCGGTCTGGTTGCCGAACAGCTTGAGGGCCGTGGTGAGGAACTGACGGTGGCCATTGTGGATATTGGCGCAACCACCATGACCCTGAGCGTGATGCACAAGGGCGAGACTGTTTACACCCGTGAGCAGATGTTTGGTGGCAAACAGCTGACCAAGGAGATTCAGCGCCGCTATGGCCTGACTTATGAAGAAGCCGGTCTGGCCAAGAAGCGTGGCGGCCTGCCCGACGACTATGAGCAGGAGGTACTGGAGCCGTTCAAGGAAACCATAGCCCAGCAGATTTCCCGGGCCTTGCAGTTTTTCTTTGCTACCGGTCACCTTGCCGAGGTGGACTATATTCTGCTGGCTGGAGGTACTTCGGCAATTGAAGGCCTGGATGAACTGGTACAGCAGAGCATGGGCATACCGACAGTGGTGGCCAACCAGCAGCAGCGTGCTGTCGAGAAGGTCCCGTTCCTGGGTGATGTGCCGGTGATCGGCCGCCTGTTCAAGCGCACTCTGCTTACGGACAACAAGGCTGAGCTGCTGGTCTTCATCACGCCACGCATTCTGGCCAACCAGGCCATCAGCCTGAACAATTGATGCGCAAGCGTAACCTGACCCTGGTCGGTCCGATGGGTGCTGGAAAAAGCACCATCGGCCGGCTGCTGGCCAAGGAGCTGGGCTTGGCTTTCAAGGACTCGGACCGGGTCATTGAAGAACGTACCGGCGCCAATATTCCGCTGATTTTCGAGTTGGAAGGCGAACAGGGTTTTCGCGAACGTGAGCAACAGGTAATTTCTGAGCTGATGCAGCAGCGTGGCCTGGTGCTGGCTACAGGTGGTGGTGCAGTCCTACGTGCAGAAAACCGCAGTGCGCTGGTATCGGGCAGTCTGGTTATCTACCTGCATGCTTCGGTCGAGCATCAGCTCGAGCGTACGTCCCGCGACCGCAACCGGCCATTGTTGCAAACGGAAAATCCCCGGCAGGTACTGGAAGACCTGATGAAAGTCCGTGAACCACTGTATCGTGAAATGGCCGATATCATTATCGAGACTGACGTTCGCCCACCACGAATGGTGGTACAGGAAATTCTGGGGCAGCTTGATTTGTAGGGCTGCAGCTGTGATTATCTACCGTTTGATTTAATCAGTTACGGTACCCTTCACATGCGCATCCTGACCGTTGACCTGGCTGAACGCAGCTATCCCATCCATATTGGCGCCGGCATCCTGCAGGATCCGGAGCTGTTCCGCCCGCACCTGATCAGCCGCAAGGTAGCCATTGTCAGTAACGACACAGTGGCGCCGCTGTATCTGGATACACTACGTCAGACCCTGCACGACTATCAGCTGACGGAAATCATCCTGCCGGATGGCGAGTCTTACAAGGACTGGCCAACCTTGCAGAAGGTGTTTGATGGCCTGTTGCAGGATCGTCATGATCGCAAGACCACGCTGATTGCGCTGGGCGGTGGAGTGACCGGAGACATGACCGGCTTTGCCGCTGCCTGCTACCAGCGTGGCGTCAGTTTCATTCAGGTGCCGACCACATTGTTGTCTCAGGTGGATTCCTCTGTAGGCGGCAAGACCGGTATCAACCATGAGCTGGGCAAGAACATGATTGGTGCCTTCTACCAGCCCAAAGCCGTGATTATTGATACCAATACCCTGGGCACATTGCCATCGCGCGAGCTTTCTGCCGGGCTGGCCGAGGTGATAAAGTACGGCCTGATTTGTGATGCCCCGTTCATGGACTGGCTTGAGCAGCATATGCAGCAGCTCGTCCAGCTGGACCCGGCGGCACTGACCGAAGCTATCGAGCGCTCCTGCCAGGCCAAGGCAAGGGTAGTGGCCGAAGACGAACGCGAATCCGGAATTCGCGCCATTCTCAATCTTGGCCATACCTTTGGCCACGCCATTGAAACCGAAATGGGCTATGGCAACTGGCTGCATGGCGAAGCCGTGTCGGCCGGCACCGTGA
>CAZKTB010000038.1:10384-12226 GCA_964555485.1 uncultured Thiopseudomonas sp.
TTGCAGACTTTGCTGCAGGATCAGGACGGGCAGGAAAACAGGCTCGAATATCATCTGGTCGAGCTGGAGCCCTGGCAGGAAGAGGAAGTAGAGGAATATCTGCAGCAAAGACTGCAGGCGGCCGGTGGTGATCTTGATCTGTTTAGCGATGCCGAACTGGCAGTTTTGCTGGATCAGGGGCAGGGCTGGCCCGGCGTTATCAATCAGCTGGCGCAGGAGTTGCTGCTTGAGCGCATGCAGCAAAGCGAAGAAGCTCCGGCAGTACCTGTTCGCAAAGCTGGCAAGCTGGCCCTTCCGCGTCGGCATCTGGTGGCGCTGGTGGCAGTGGCGTTCCTGTTCATTCTGATTTGGTCCATGCTGGATGACGGCAAGGGCAAACAGCAGCAGCAGGCCCGGCAGCCTGCAGCCGCTACTGAAAGCCTTGCAGAAGGCAGGCCGGCGGCACAGAAGCGTATTGCCCTGGAGTTGCCAGCCAGCGAGCCGGCTGCGGCAGTCGAGCTAAAACCGGTAGCCTCTGCTCCGGCCAGAACGCAAGAGCCAGTGGTGTCTCCGCCTGCTGTTAGCGAGCCGGTAGTAAACAATGAGCCAGTGGCGGTTGTACCGGCACCCGCACCGAAAACCGAACCACAGCCTCCGGCAGCTCCTGCAGCACAGAAAGCACGGCCAGCAGTACAGCCAACACCCGTCAAGGTGCCGGTGAAGCCGGCAGAACCGCCCAAGCCTAAAACTGCCGCTGCTGTTGCCCAGCGCAAGGCAACAAGTGCAGGCAACTGGTATGCCGCCCAGCCGGCACAAAGCTATACGTTGCAGCTGTTTGCAACATCAAGTGAGCAGAAAGCACGAAAGTTTGTACAGGCCAATGGCAGTCAGTTTCATTATTTCCGCAAGATGCACCAGGGTCAGCAGTTGTTTGTCGTGACCCATGGCCGCTTTAATGATGCGGCTACAGCCCGTGCAGCGGTTGAGCGCTTGCCTGAATCGTTGCGCCGCAACAAACCCTGGCCGCGTACCTTCGACAGCATTCGCAGGGAAATGCGCTGAGCCTGCCGATTGCTGATCAAACCAGATATTGCCGCTGCCATTCCGGCGGCGGCATTTTTCGTGGAGAATCCTGATGACCCCTAGAGTCTTTGCATTGCTACCCTTGCTGTTCGCCGGTACCGTCCTGGCTGACGATTACCTGCGTGACCCTGTCGAGGTCGAGGCCCTGCTCAAGGGCGCCACGCTGGATGGCACCTATCTGCGCACCAATACGGATTACCAGCTGGTATTCCGCGATGACGGCACGCTGGATGATGGTCGCGAGGCAGGTGCTCGCTGGTGGGTCAGCGAGCAGGGTCAGTATTGTCGCGAGTGGTTGACCGGTCCGCTGGCCGGCAATGAGGGCTGCATGGATCTGAAGCTTGAGGATGGCCGCTTGCGGATGTTCTTTGATGGTCGCCCGGTCGCCGAGGGTGTGTTGCAGCGCTAGTCCGGGAATTCAGTCCTGTGGCGTCCTGCTGCAGGGCCTGGCCGGAGAACTGTCCCAGTCGCTGAACATGCCGCCGAGCAGCATGTCCAGATAGGGCTGGATGTTGGTTGCATCCAGCATCTGCGGATCGCGCAGCCAGTCACTGAGCAAGCCGACAAACAGCGAATGAAAAGCGACTGCGGCCATGCGCGGGCTGATGCCGGGGCGCAGGCGTGCGCTGATATGCGGCTCGGCAAACAGGGCTGTGCACAGGTCGATGAATTCGTTGATGAAAACCTCGTGTTGCACTTCGGCTTCACGCAGCTCGTCGGTAAATTCGCAGCGCCGCAGCAAAATGGTGAAGATTTGCCGCTTGCGTGGTTCGCGCACCA
>CAZKTB010000039.1:0-1816 GCA_964555485.1 uncultured Thiopseudomonas sp.
TGACCGGCTTTTTTCAGGCGGTTGTAGATCAGCTCGGACAGCTCGCGGTTTTCTTCACTGTGGGTGCTGTAGTAGTTGTCGAACTCCACCAGAAAATCGGCAAAGTCGTCGCTGTGCTCCTTGTGCACGGCTTCGATCAGCTGCTCCGGCGTAATGCCTTCCTGTTCGGCACGCAGCATGATGGCCGAACCGTGAGCGTCGTCGGCGCAAACATAGATGCACTGGTGACCGCGCAGCTTCTGGAACCGCACCCAGATGTCGGTCTGGATGTACTCGAGCATGTGGCCCAGATGGATCGAGCCGTTGGCATAGGGAAGGGCGCTGGTAACAAGAATTTTGCGGGTCGAAGTCATGGTGCTCACAGAGTATCGGGTGAATGGACAAAGCGTGGCATTGTAGCGAAAAAAAACCTTGCTTGCACGCTGTGGGCCTTGCAGCTCAGGCTTGGTGGATGATGATCAGGCGCAAGGGAGCTGCTGTCCGCCCAAGCAAAAAAAACCTCAATGTCCTAGACTGTACCGGTTTTCATTTCCATTTTTTCAGGAGTTCAAACATGTCCCAGCCCAGTCGTGAACAGGTTGAAAACCAATTGCGCGGACTGACCGATCCGCACCTGAATCAGGACCCGCTCAGCGCCGGCTGCGTGCGGGATATCCGCATTGACCAGGGTAATGTCGAGGTGGACGTGCAGCTCGGCTACGCCGCCGACCAGTTCAAGACCGGCTGGGCGCAGATGCTGCAAATGCAGCTGGAACAGCTCGAAGGCGTCAGCAGCGCCAGGGTTGATGTGGGCTGGGAAGTGCCGGCACAGAGCGGCATGGCCGGCCCTGACGTGCTGTCACAGGTGAAGAACGTGATTGCGGTCGCCTCGGGCAAGGGCGGGGTCGGGAAGTCGACCACTGCTGCCAACCTGGCACTGGCACTGGCCCGTGAAGGTGCCAAAGTGGGTGTGCTGGATGCCGACATCTATGGCCCGAGCCAGGGCATCATGTTCGGGGTTGCGCCCGGTACCCGCCCGGGAGTCAAGGGCCAGAAGTATTTTGTGCCGGTCGAGGCCATGGGCGTCAAGGTGATGTCGATGGCGTTTTTGACCGATGATGAAACCCCCATGGTATGGCGTGGCCCCATGGCGTCCGGTGCCCTGTTGCAGATGCTGACCCAGACCGTCTGGGGCGAGCTGGATTATCTGGTGGTGGACATGCCGCCGGGCACCGGCGACATCCAGCTGACCCTGTCACAGAAGGCTGCCGTGGCCGGTGCGGTAGTTGTTACCACGCCGCAGGATATTGCCTTGCTGGATGCGAAGAAGGGTATCGAGATGTTCCGCAAGGTGAACATTCCGGTGCTGGGTGTGGTGGAGAACATGGCCATGCACGTGTGTTCCAACTGTGGCCACATCGAGCATATCTTTGGCGAGGGTGGCGGCACCCGCCTGGCGGACAACTACGAGGTCGACCTGTTGGCGTCACTGCCGCTGTCGATGGCCATCCGCATGCAGTGTGATGGTGGCGAGCCGACCACCATGGCCGATCCGGAAAGCCAGATTGCCATGATCTATCAGCAGCTGGCCCGCACCGTTGGTGCCCGCCTGAGCCAGGCAGCCAATGCCAGTACGGCAATGCCGGAAATCCAGATCGGCTGATCGTTGTCCGTTGTTTGCCCCGTGCTGCGGGGCAGACAACCGCTTATGCCGGAACCCCGGCAACATTCAGGCCCGGTGCCAGTCGAAACTGAGCACCTGGTCGATGCTGTCCAGGTTGCCTATGTGCAATAGCAGACGGTCCAGTCCCAATGCCACGCCGCTGCAGTCGGGCAG
>CAZKTB010000039.1:1916-5488 GCA_964555485.1 uncultured Thiopseudomonas sp.
TTGCGGATAGCGAGCACCCAGCACCAGTTGCAGCAACTCGGCCACTTCCTGCATCAGCTGCGGCAATGTCCAGCCGGCCCGGTACCACTCCAGCATGCTGAACTCGGGATTGTGCCGGCGGCCAGCCTCGCCCTGACGGAACACCTTGCAGATCTGGTAGATATCGCCGCTGCCGGCGCAGAGCATGCGCTTCATGGCGTACTCCGGCGAGGTATGCAGCCAGCGGTTGTCGGCGGCACTGATCGGCGTGATGTTGGGGTCGGCTACCGGAGACTGGTTGAGCAGCGGGGTTTCCACCTCCAGCACGTTGCGTTGGTAGAAAAACTCGCGGATGCTGCGGTACAGCTGCTGGCGTGCCTGCAGTTGCTCCAGCGTGGCGGTGGGTTGCCAGTTTTGCATGAAATATTTGGCTCCAAAAGAAAAGGGAGCCATTAGGCTCCCTTCTTGAGCGTCTGAACGATCAGGCGCGGCTGACGTATTCGCCGCTGCGGGTATCGATCTTAAGCTTTTCGCCTTCAACGATGAACAGCGGGACGCGAACCACGGCGCCGGTGCTCAGAGTGGCTGGCTTGGAGCCGCCTTGGGCGGTATCGCCTTTCAGGCCGGGGTCGGTCTGGGTCACTTCCAGTTCGATGAAGTTGGGTGCGGTAACGCTGACCACGGCTTCGTTGAACAGCATGACGGTATAGACTTCCTGCTCTTTCAGCCACTTCATGGTGTCGCCCAGGGCGTCTTCGCTGGCTGCCAGTTGCTCGAAGGAGCCGTCGGTGGCCATGAAGTGCCAGAACTCGCCATCGGTGTACAGGTATTCCATGTCGCGTTCCTGGATGTCGGCGCTTTCCAGGGTTTCACCGGACTTGAAGGTACGTTCCCAGACGCGGTCGGTGCGGATGTTGCGCATCTTGACGCGGGTAAAGGCCTGGCCCTTGCCCGGTTTGACGAACTCCACATCAATCATGATGCAGGGCTCGCCCTCTACCATTACGCGCAGGCCGGGGCGGAATTCGTTGGTTGCATGAGTAGCCATGGAAATGCTGTCCTGTGAAAAATTGATTGTTATGCAAAGGCACCATTATACGTTGCATTGCAGAGAAAAACAGCAAGGACGCTACTGGTGTCGAGGGTAACTCCGCACGACAAAGACTGTTAGAATGCAGCGTTTCAATTCGCAACTGTTTTTTCAAGGAGCCTATAGATGCTGATCAAAGCCTTGCGTAACGGGCTGGGAATGCTGATCGTGTTTGCCAACTGGTTGACCCTGCCGAAGAAGGTCAGTCGTGCGGCAGATGCCCAGCGGGATGTTGAAGATCGGGCCAAACGCCTGCAGCTATACCAGTTCCGCGCCTGTCCTTTTTGCGTCAAGGTGCGCCGGCATCTGCACCGGCTGAATGTTCCGGTGCAGGCTGTGGAGGCATCGGAAGGTACCGCCGGGCGCGAAGAGCTGGTTGCCGGTGGCGGCAAGAAGCAGGTGCCCTGTCTGCGTATCGAACAGGATGATGGCAGCCTGCAGTGGCTGTACGAATCGTCGGCGATCATCGCCTATCTGGACGAGCAGTTTGCCGTTGACGGGCAGGCGGGAGACTGACGGGATGATGCGTATAGGTCATGGTCATGATGTGCACCGCTTCCAGGAGGGCGACCACGTTGTTCTGGGTGGGGTGCGCATTGCGCACAATCGCGCGTTTGTAGCCCATTCTGACGGTGACGTGCTGCTGCATGCCATCTGTGATGCGTTGCTGGGTGCGCTGGCACTGGGCGATATCGGCCGACATTTTCCTGACAGCGACCCGCGCTTCAAGGGCGCTGACAGCAGGCTGTTGCTGCAAACCGTGATGGACATGGTGGATGCCCGTGGATGGCGGGTATCCAACCTGGACTGCACCATTCAGGCCCAGGCACCGAAAATGGCGCCACATATAGATGCCATGCGCAGTGTCATCGCACAAACGTTGCGGGTGACCGAAGACCGGGTGAATGTAAAAGCAACCACTACCGAAAAGCTGGGCTTTGTTGGCCGTGAAGAAGGCATTGCCGCCGATGCAGTGGTTTTGCTGGTGCGCTGATGACTGACTTTGACCTGCTGGGGCCAACTGCCTGGGGCGAGCCCTGCGCCCGTGCAATGTTGAAAGCCAGTGTCGAAGATTTTCAGGTCAATGAGGTGCTGGATATCCCGTTGTCCGGCAGTGGCGAGCATCTGTGGCTGCAAGTGGAAAAGCGCGGACTGAATACCGAAGAGGCAGTACGCATTCTGTCGAAAACCTTCGGCCTGCCGCAAAAAAACATCAGCTATGCCGGCCTCAAGGATCGCCAGGCGCTGACCACCCAGTGGTTCAGCCTGCACCTGCCGGGACAAGAGCTGGAAGTAGACAGGTTGCAGCATCCGCAACTGCGGGTTTTGCAATGGCAGCGACATTCACGCAAGTTGCAGCGTGGCGCACACAGCGCCAACGGCTTTGTGATACGCCTGACAGCAGTGCCGGGTGCTGCTGATTGCCTGGAGCAACGTCTGCAGCTGATTGCCCGTGAAGGCGTACCCAATTATTATGGCCCGCAGCGTTTTGGTCATGATGGTCATAACCTGCAGCAGGCGCTGCACTATGCAGGTCTGGGCGAATTGCCACAGCGTCGCAATCTGCGCTCCAGGTTGCTGACGGTAGCACGCAGCGCACTGTTCAACCGCATGCTGGCACAAAGGGTTGTGGATGAAAGCTGGAACCTTGCGTTACCCGGTGATGCCTTGTCGTTCACCCAGAGCCGCAGCTTTTTTATGGCCGGCGAGGAAGACTGTCGTGACCCAAGGCTTGATCAGCTCGATCTGCATCCGAGCGCAGCCCTCTGGGGCACTGGCGAGCTGCCGGTAACGGGGCGAGCGCAGGAAATTGAACAGGCCGTTGCCGACGCCGAACCGCTGTTGTGTCGCTGGCTGGAGCAGGCCGGGCTGAAGCAGGAACGGCGTATTTTGCGCTTGCCGGTGCAGGATCTGAGCTGGAGTTGGCCGACAGCAGACTGCCTGCAACTTGAATTTGTTTTGCCGACCGGGTGCTTTGCCACCGCCGTGGTGCGCGAGCTGGTCGAACTGATACCTGTGGAAGGGGACAATCCGCCATGCGAATCCTGATCGCCAATGATGACGGTGTAAATGCACCAGGCCTGGCCGCACTGCACGAGGCGTTGCAGGATGTTGCCGATTGCACGGTAATGGCTCCGGAACAGGATCGCAGCGGTGCCAGCAGCTCGCTGACGCTGGATCGGCCACTGCATCCGCAACAGTTGCCCAACGGATTCATCAGTGTCGACGGCACGCCGACCGATTGTGTGCACCTGGGGTTGAACGGCTATCTGGAACAGCAGATGGATATGGTGGTGGCCGGTATCAACCTGGGCGCCAATCTGGGCGATGATGTCCTGTACTCGGGAACCGTAGCGGCAGCGCTAGAAGGGCGTTTTCTGAACCGGCCGGCGTTTGCCTTCTCGCTGGTATCGCGCCAGACCACCAACTTGCCAACGGCCAGCTGGTTTGCCCGCCAGTTCATTCTGGGACAGCACAGGCTGTCACTGCCGCCGCACAGCGT
>CAZKTB010000039.1:5588-12090 GCA_964555485.1 uncultured Thiopseudomonas sp.
TTGTTGTGAACAGCCTGTTGCGACGCGGTATCGGCATGACCTCGCAGCGTACCCGCGAGCGCCTGGTGCAGCGGCTGTATGACGATGGACTGGCCAATACGCAGGTGCTGGATGTCATCCTGCGTACTCCTCGCCACCTGTTTGTCGACGAGGCTTTGGCGCACCGCGCCTATGAAGATACCGCCTTGCCAATCGGCCACAATCAGACCATTTCCCAGCCCTATATGGTCGGACGCATGACCGAACTGCTGCTGGCTGCCGGTCCGCTCGACAAGGTGCTGGAAATCGGTACAGGCTGCGGCTATCAGACTGCAGTGCTGGCGCAGTTGGTGGAGCGGGTATTCACCGTGGAACGTATCCAGGCGTTACAGGAGCGGGCCAAGGAACGTTTGCAGCAGCTGGATATCCGCAATGTGGTCTATCGCTGGGCCGATGGCTGGACCGGCTGGAATGCGCTGGCTCCCTACAACGGCATTCTGGTGACCGCTGCCGCCAGTGAAGTGCCGCAAGCTTTATTGGACCAGCTGGCCCCGGGCGGTCGCATGGTGATCCCGGTTGGCGACGGACAGGGTGAGCAGCGCCTGTACCTGATTGAAAATACCGAGCAGGGCTTCGTTCACCATGAGCTGGACCCCGTACGCTTTGTCCCCCTGCTCAGCGGAGCCCTGCAGTGAAAAAACACCTTCTGCTGTACCTCAAGGGTGCCGCCATGGGGGCGGCTGATGTAGTGCCAGGCGTATCCGGCGGCACCATTGCCTTCATTTCCGGTATTTACGGTCAGCTGCTGGAGGCGCTGGCAAAAATGCCCGCCGGACTGCTTCTGCTGCTGAAGGGGCGTGTACGTGAAGCCTGGACGCTGGTACATGCCAATTTTCTGCTGGTGCTGCTGGCCGGTATTGCCACCAGCATCCTGACGCTGGCACGGCTGATTACCTGGCTGCTGGAACACCAGGCGATTCCGCTCTGGTCATTTTTTTTCGGCCTGATCCTGGTGTCTTGCTGGCTGGTCGGACGCACCATCAGTCGTTGGGGCGCAGGGTGCCTGGCCGCTTTTGCTGTTGGTACATTCTGTGCCTGGTACATCACCGTGGCGGCACCATTGAACTGGGGGCAGGACTATCTGAGCCTGTTCTTTGCCGGTGCCATTGCCATTTGCGCCATGATCCTGCCGGGTGTTTCAGGCAGCTTTCTGCTGTTGCTGATGGGGCTGTATCATTTTGTGCTGGATGCGGTGAAAGGCTTCGAGCTGGACGTGATTGCCATTTTTGCCCTTGGCTGCCTGTTTGGCCTGCTGGGATTTGCCCGGCTGCTTAAAGCGGCGCTGGACCGCTTTCACGATTTGACCCTGGCGCTATTGACCGGCTTCATGCTGGGCTCGCTGAACAAGGTCTGGCCCTGGAAACAGACGGTCAGTTTCTATGAAAACAGCAAGGGCCAGCAGGTACCCCTGCAACAGGGCAATCTGTGGCCATGGCAGTTTGCCGAAATTGGCGGTCAGGATGCGCAACTGATAACGGCGTTGCTGCTGGCCGGCAGTGGCGTGTTGCTGGTGCTGCTGCTTGAGAGGCTGGCACAAAGAAAGCAGCAAAACGCAGCCGCTGATGGAACGGCAAGTGCCGAAGCGGGCTTGCCTGAATGAAAAATTAACGCATAATGCAGACTGTTTGCAGAGCTAAAGATTAGGAATGTTCATGCTGAAGGGTACGGCACCTGGCATCACCAGAAGTACTTTGACCGCTTTGCTGGTGGGCGCATTACTGGCCGCACTATTGGGAGGCTGTGCCAGCAGTACCAATGCTCCGGTGGTTGACCGCAAACATCGCAGTCAGTCGACGGGCAGGCAAAAGGCCGTGCGCCCGGTAACCAGCGGATCCTATGTGGTTCGTCCCAAGGACACCCTTTATTCCATAGCTTTCCGTTTTGGCCGTGACTGGAAGGAACTGGCCGCCAGCAACGGCATTGCTGCGCCCTATACCATCAAGCCGGGACAGGTGATTCATCTGTCCAGGCGACCGGCTACTGCCAGCAGGGCGGCTACTCCGGCACGTCAGACCGCCAGCACCGCAAGGCCGGCAGCAAAACCTGCTGCCAAACCTGCCGCCAGCAAGCCAGTAGCCAGCAAGCCGGCACCTGCCAAGCCGGTGCCTGCAGCGGTTCGTGGCAAGTGGCTCTGGCCTGCCGAGGGCACTGTCATCAGCCGCTACTCATCCAGCACAACCTTGAACAAGGGGATTGATATTGCCGGCAAGATTGGTCAGCCGGTCAGATCCACTGCCAAGGGGACCGTGGTATATGCCGGTAGTGACTTGCGTGGCTATGGTGAGCTGATTATCATCAAGCACGATGATACGTTCATCAGCGCTTACGGACACAATCGCCGCCTGCTGGTCAACGAGGGCCAGCAGGTTGCCGCAGGTCAGCAAATCGCCGAAATGGGTTCGACCGGTACTGACAGGGTCAAACTGCATTTCGAGATCCGCCGACAGGGCACTCCGGTAGACCCGTTGAAGTACCTGCCGGCACGCTGATCCGGTCGCTATGCAACAATAAAAAACGCAGGCTGCATGGAGCACCTGTTAGCGTAACTTGTCATGGAGGACAGGCTGATGCGCAAAGCACAGACCACAGCAGATTCACTTTACCTTTCTCCGGTCTACAGCCGGTTAGCCAAATCTCCAGATGTTTGCCAGCCCCATGTTGTAAGTGAGGATGTTGGCCGTTATCTGGTGGCACTCAGGGAGTTGCCGCCATTGACCGCAGAGCAGGAGCAAGACTATGCCAGTCAGGCCCGCTCGGGTGTGCAGACGGCAAGGGACCTGATGATCAGGCACAACTTGCGGCTGGTGGTCAGCATTGCGCGCAAATATCGGCGTAGCGGCAACTCCTTTGCCGACCTGATCAGCGAAGGCAATCTTGGGCTGATCCGTGCGGTGGAAAAGTTTGATCCACAGCTGGGTTACCGTTTCTCCACCTATGCTACCTGGTGGGTGCAGGAGGCAGTCGAGCGCATGGCTGATCAGCAGTTATCGATAGTCCGGCGCCCGAGACGTCTGTTGCTGCAGCAACGACGACAGCAACGCCTGTTGCGCCAGGCGCAGCATCTGGAGGGCGATTCGGCAGGTGTACCGGACGCCGGGGACCAGGCTTTTTACCAGAGCAATCATGACCTGTCGCTGGAACCCTGTGCTGTTCCGGAACAGACCGGGCGCGGAGATGCTTATCTGTCGCCCTGCCACCGTTTGGAGCACGATCAGTTGATGACAAGACTGCGAGACTGGGTATCAGGCATGCCCGAGTTGCAGGCCAGGGTGCTGGTGCTTTATTTCGGCCTGGACGGCGAGTCGCGACAAACCCTGCTGCAAATAGCAGAGCAGCTGCAGCTCAGCCGTCAGCGTGTGATCAGCCTGCGTGACCGAGCCCTGGAAACGCTGCGCCGGACACTTGCTCGACATCAGCTGGATGCTGCAAGCCTGCTGACAGGCAGTGGCTGATGAGGGTTGCAGGTTACTTCGCGGCTGATCATGAAGCGGCATGTTTGCGCTGGGGTTTGTCGACATGCAAGTAGCCGTATAAACTACGGCCTTTCAATCAAGCCAGTTGAGGAAGCAGCCATGCAATATGTGACGCCAGATCTTTGTGATGCCTATCCGGAAGTTGCCGTTGTCGAGCCCATGTTTGCCAACTTTGGCGGCCGTGACTCCTTCGGTGGCCAGATCGTTACCGTGAAATGTTTCGAAGACAACTCGGTGGTCAAGGCCCAGGTCGACCAGCCCGGCAAGGGCAAGGTCATGGTAGTTGATGGCGGCGGTTCGATGCGTCGTGCCATGCTGGGTGACATGCTGGCGGCCAAGGCAGCGGAAAACGGCTGGGAAGGCATCATCATTTATGGCTGTGTGCGTGATGTCGATGTATTGGCCGAAATCGATCTTGGCGTGCAGGCTCTGGGTAGCCACCCGATGAAAACCGAGAAGCGCGACATTGGTGACCTGAACGTCGAAGTCAGCTTTGGCGGTGTCACTTTTCGCCCTGGCGACTACGTATATGCTGACAACAACGGCATTATCGTGGCTTCGCACGAGCTGAAAATGCCTGAGTAAGCGACAGCCCGGGCACGGATGAATCCCGTGCCGACATCCAGAACCGCGGCGGGACGATGCTGATGCATGTCCCGCCTGTTATTTGAGGGTAGCCGGACAGGCAGATGGAAAACGATCCTTTCGAAGAATCCCTGCGCGAGCTCTTGCAGGAGCCCAGTGTCGGCCAGCCGTCCGGCCAGGCCCTTGAACGGGTGCTGAAAACGGCCAACCGGCAAACTGCCGCAGGCGCGTTGTTGCTGCTTTCGGGACGGGCGCTGGAATCGGCGATGATGGCGCTGGACGGCGCATCCGCACACTGGCGGCCGGTCTCCAGACTGACCAGTAAAACCACTGACAAAGACGAGGCACTATAAACATGCAGCTTGATTCCTGGACCCAGAGCCTGGTGGGTGCAATGAGCGCCCTGTGGCAAAAAATCGCCTCCTTCATCCCCAGCCTTATTGGCGCGCTGGTGGTGGTGGTTATCGGCTTTGTCGTTGCCCGGCTGCTGGATGCACTGCTGTCCAAGCTGCTGGCCAAGCTGGGGCTGGATCGTCTGATGCAGGGGACCGGACTGAACAAGATGCTGGCCCGGGTCGGCATCAAGGTGCCGGTATCCACATTGATCGGTCGCATCATTTACTGGTTCGTTCTGCTGGTATTCCTGGTTTCCGCGCTGGAGTCGCTGGGACTCGAGCGAATTTCCGCTACGCTGGATACCCTGGCCCTGTACGTACCCAAGGTGTTTGCCGCTGCACTGGTACTGGTTGCGGGCATTCTGCTGGCCCAGCTGCTCAATTCGGTGGTTTCCGGTGCAGCAGAGGGTGTCGGCATTGATTATGCAGCTGCGCTGGGCCGATTGGCGCAGGGTCTGGTCATCATCATCAGTGTATCGGTAGCCATTGGTCAGCTGGAGATCAAGGCCGAGCTGCTCAACTATGTGATAGCCATCATACTGCTGAGTATAGGCATCGCTGCTGCACTGGCAGTGGGCTTTGGCTGTCGCGGCATTGCCTCGCAGATCATTGCCGGCATCTATGTGCGTGAGCTGTACGAGCTGGGTCAAATAGTGGTGATTGACGACATCGAAGGCAGCATCGAGGAGATGGGTACAGTGAAAACCATTATTCAGACTGCTGATGGCGAGCTGGTGTATTTCGCCAACAGGGTGCTGCTGGAGCAGCATGTGACCAGCCCGCGGCAGTGAGTTGCGTATGCAAATGCAATATCCGGCTCGCATGGCCTGATACATTTTGAACAGTCTGAAAAGAACCTTTCCGGCCTATGACCCCGCGCTCTTGAGTGACGAGGAGTTAGTGGTGCGTGCCCAGACGGAACTCTTCACGGTGACAAAAGCCTATGAAGAATTGATGCGCAGATACCAGGCTACCCTGTATAATGTCTGTGCCCGTTACCTGGGTAACGAGCGCGATGCGGATGATGTCAGCCAGGAAATCATGCTCAAGGTCCTGTATGGACTGAAGAAGTTTGAGGGCAAGTCCAAGTTCAAGACCTGGTTGTATAGCATTACCTATAACGAATGCATTACCCAATATCGCAAGGAAAAGCGCAAGAGACGCCTGCTCGATGCGTTAAGTCTGAATCCGGTCGAGGAGGCTAGCGAAAGCGATACACCGGATATCAAGGAAAATACCAGTCTGGACCGCTGGTTGCTGAACGTAAACCAAATAGATCGTGAAATTATTATCCTGCGATTTGTAGCTGAGCTAGAATTCCAGGAGATCGCCAATATTATGCATTTGGGACTCAGTGCGACAAAAATGCGTTACAAAAGGGCGATAGACAAATTAAAACAGCACTATTCCGGCGAAAACCTGTTATAATGTCCGGGATTTTATCCACCCTTCCTTACTGATGAGGAAATTTTTATGAAGTTGAAGAATACCTTGGGTATCGCCGTAGCTGCAGTTCTGGCCGCAGGTTCCGTTAACGCATTTGCACAAGGCCAGGGCGCCGTTGAAGTGGAAGCCACTGCCAAGCGTTACTTTACTGATAGCAATCGCAAGATGGAGAACGGCAACCTGTACGGTGGTTCTGTCAGCTACTTCCTGACCGAAGCTGTTTCTCTGGGCCTGTCCTACGGTGAGTACCACCGTCTTGAATCCAAGGACAAGCTGCCAAGCGAAAACAACAAGCGCAAAAAGGTTAACGGCAGCCTGGCCAGCCTGGACGCTACCTATCACTTCCGTAGCGCCGAAAACGCCCTGCGTCCTTACCTGTCCGCAGGTATCGGTCACCAGAGCCTGAGCAACGTAGAAGGTGCTTACAGCCGTTCCGGTAACGGTCGCGACCGCACCACCATGGCGCTGGTCGGTGCCGGTGCCAAGTACTACTTCGCTGACAACTTCTTCGTACGTGCCGGTGTTGACGGCATGCACGGCTTCGACAACAAGCAGTCCGAGTGG
>CAZKTB010000040.1:0-11993 GCA_964555485.1 uncultured Thiopseudomonas sp.
CAAACAACTGATTGCTCAGATCATTGTGTTATTTTCTGCAAAGGCCCAGCCTGGCTTTAACCGGAACCCGAAATATCAAGCACCCCTTACTTGACTACTCAAGGAGTACCAATGAAAAACATCAAGCTCTTTACCCGGGCAACCATTTTGTCTGCTCCACTGCTTTTCGCTTTTGCTACCCAGCCAGTCTGGGCTGATGCTGACGCACATGATCACCACGACCTGTCCAGCGCTACCCTGGAACTGAATCAGGGCCAAAAATGGGCCATTGATGCGCCGCTGCGCCAGGGCATGAATGCAATTCACGACAGTGTTGCCGGTGCAATTGAGCAAATCCACGCAAACCAGATGTCAGCCAGCGGCTATCAGCAGCTGACCACAGAGATCAACGAGCAACTGGCGTATATCTTCGAAAACTGCGAGCTGCCGGCAGATGCTGATGCCCAGCTGCATATAGTGCTGGCCAATGTCATGCATGACCTGGAAGCAGTTGAAGGCAAGGCCGAAGACAAATCACCCTCTGACGGGGTGGTCGGTATTGCCCAGATGCTGAACAGCTACGGCGACTTCTTCGACCACCAGGGCTGGCAAGCGATCGACCTGTCACACTGATATCTACGCTGATCGCAACAACCTTGCCCAAAACACACAAAGCCCGGATTCCTATCGAATCCGGGCTTTGTTTTAGCTGGCAGTCACCCAAACTGTATGCGCCTGGATGAACAGCCGAGTGGTTAACGCATTCTGAACAGCTCCCTGTGCAGGTTGTGCGGGTTCATGCCCAGCTGGTTCATAGCCTGTGCAATGCTGTCGGCAAAGCCCTCCGGTCCACAGAACCACACCCTGGTGTTGTCACCCCGTCCGGCCAACAGCTGGCTGGAGTCCAGCTTGCCATCACGCTGGCTGAGGTGAACATGCAGGCGGATGCTGGGCAGCTTCTCGCACAGCTGCTGCAGTCGATCGGCAAACACCGCTTCCTGTTCATTGTTGGCGCAGTAATGCAGGCTGGCTACTGGTGCCTGTTCCGGCCGCTCTTGCAGACCTTCCAGCCAGGCAATGAAAGGAGTCACACCAATACCGGCTGCCACCCAGACCTGTTCCTCGTCACCTTTTTGTTGCGGCAGATCGAAGCGACCATAGGGACCTTCGACACGCACTGACTGACCGGGCTGAAGCTCGCGCACCAGCTGACGGGTATGATCACCCAGCGCCTTGATGGCAAAGTGCAGCTGGCCATTGCCCCGGTCGGCGCTGGCAATGGTGAAGGGGTGCGGGTCTGCAATACCTTCAAAGCGGACAAAGGCGAACTGACCGGGCTCGTGCTGCCAGCGGCCATCCAGCTCACACACCAGCTCAACCATGTCTGACTGCAGGTGACGCACTTCCAGCAGCTTGCCGCTGTGAGTACGGCTGCGGCCAATACGGCCACTCAGGCTAACCACTGCTGCGTAGGTACCCAGCACAGAAGCCAGGGCAATCAGCATGCCGGTCGGCTGCAACCACCACTGTGCCGGAGTCAGCACAATGCTGTGATACACGATGATCAGGTAGAACACGGCAAGCGCCTTGTGCACGTAGCGCCACAGGTGGTACGGAAAGCGCTGCCACAGGGCCACCAGAACCATGGCGGCAAAGATCCACAGCGACCACTCGCCAAGATCCTTGGCGCTGCCACGGAACACGTCCAGAAAAGTCTCTATGCGCGGCACCTTGGTTGCCTCGCCAAACAGCATCAGCATCGGCCCCTTGGCCAGCTTGATGCCATAGTGCAACAGCGCGAACACCACCGACCAGATGCCGGCCCACTTGTGCAGGCTGTACATCTTGTCCAGACCCCCCAGCGGCTTTTCCAGCCAGTGCGGACGTATCGCCAGCAACATGACCACTGTCATCAACATAAAAGACGCCAGCCCGCTGAAATAGATCAGCTGTTTACGCCAGGCCCACACATCCCAGTCCGGCAGCAATCCGATGGCCGGCAGCAGCCAGGCGGCCATGCCAACCAGTACTGTGCCCCAAATCATTTTTTTCATAACAAGCATCCTTTTTTCAGCTGGCTGCAGGATAAAAGCCATGCCTTAAAGCAAACTTAATCGGCAATTCAATTTGGCTTAAGGCAGACGGATACAGCCGGTACAACCAGGTCGCACCCGGGTATGCAGGTGCGACCTGTGCGGCAGCTTTTGCTACAGACTTAGTCGTCGATCTTCTCTTCAACCACCAGCATGGTGGCCGGATCCAGCTTGAGCTCGAACTTCAGTTTGGCTCCCAGCTCCTTGCGGGCGTCATCGACTTCCCAGAGGCCTTTTTCCATTTCAATTTCACCCCAGCTGACAAAGCCGGCAGTGGTCAGGGCAGTTTCCAGCGCCGCACGCTGCTGGGCATCCGGATGTTCATCGGCATGGGCCAGGGGCATAACGGACATCAGACCGGCAACAGCGATAGCAAAAATTTCAGTTTTCATGACACAGCTCCTAAGTTGAATATTCACCCGGCGTGCAGCAGTGATTGCCGCCAGCCATCAAGCGCCCCGGAAAGGTGCGCTGGTTGTCAGCGCCGGGCTGCTTTGGGTGGGCAGGTTCAATTTATCGCCGCAAGCTGACAGCAAGCTGACAGAGTGAAAATAAATTCGATTGGCTGCTTTTCAGTGTCGAAAAACTGGTATTAGTCTGCCTGTACCGGCAGCACCAGACGTGCTTCAAAGCCACGCTCCCGGTCCCGTGCCGGGGAGCTTAGTTCCAGCCGGGTACCTATGCGCAGACAGATGGCCTGAACGATGGCCAGTCCCAAACCGCTACCCGTGGCCCTGGCCTGGCCACGCTCGAAACGCCGGGTTAGCTGCTGCAATACCTGTTCAGGAATGATGTCGCAGTCGTTGCTGACAGACAGAAGTCCGCTGCCATCGAGGCGGACATGCACGGGGGTTCCTGCCGTACCGTGGCGCAGTGCGTTTTCCAGCAGGTTGCGATACAGGATGGCAAACAGATCCGGGTCCAGGTTCGATTGCACCGGCTGTTCCGGCAGATCCAGAATCAACCGCCCCGCATTGCCATTGCGGGTCAGGTCCATGCCAAGCAACTCCATGACCGGACGCAAATCCCCGGCCCTGTCCAGAAACAGCTGGCTGCCTTCGGCACGGGCCAGCTGCATCAACCGTTCGGACATGACGGTCAGACGCTTCAGGGTGCTTTCAATGTCCAGTGCACGCTGGCGGCTCCGGTCTTCCTGCGTCTCGCGTTGCAACAGCTGTGCCTGTGCTATTGCGCCCGCCAGCGGAGTACGCAGCTCGTGTGCCGCATTGGCAGTGAAGCCGCGTTCGGCAGCAAAGGCACTGGCCAGTTTGGCCAGCACTTCATTCAGGGTATTGGCAATGGGTGTAATTTCAGCAGGCAGCCCGTCGGTCGACAACAGGGACAAATCATGCTCATCCCGGTATGCCAGCCGGTCGCGGAACCTGTTCAGGGAAACCAGGCTGGTACGTATGACCAGGATGATGGCCAGCAGGGCCAGCGGCATGAAGATCAGCACCGGTAAACCCAGCGAAAGCTGTATGTTGCGGATCATTGCCTGTCGATGCGCCAGCGGCTCGGCCAGACTGATGCGGATCGAGCCTTGCAGGCTGTCTTCGTTATAGATGCGGTGCGTCCCGGTTTGCTGAAAGTCCGAACCGTCCCAGGCGGGAAATTGCTCCGGCACGGCGTCATGGGATCGCAACAGCACCCTGCCCTGCGGGTCGCGAACCAGGTAGGTAAGCAGCTCGTTGTGGCTGTGAATGGTGGCCAGGCGCCTGGGTTTGTCCTGCTGTTCGTTTTCGAGGATGTCCGCCACCGCCAGCGGCAAAATGCGCTGCGCGGTTTCCTGCAGAGCCGAATCAAAGACACTCTCGATTTCGCTACGGATCTGCTGGCTGGTCAGCACTGCCGAGGCGGCCCAGAGCGCAAGAAACAGGATGCCCAGCAACAGGGCGATGCGGCCTTGCAGGCTATTCACTGGCTGCATCCTGAGCCAGGCCCAGGCGATAACCCAGTCCGCGCTCGGTCAGGATCAGGCCCGATCCCAGCTTCTTGCGCAAACGGCTAACCAGCACCTCAATGGTGTTGCTTTCGATTTCCGCATCAAAGCTGTACAGCTTGTCCTCCAGCTTGGTCTTGGACAGCAGCTGCCCCGGGCTGCCAAGAAACGCCTCCAGCAATGCCCACTCGCGACCGGTCAGGGCAACGGGCTGCTGATTGCGCAGAATCCTGCGTGCCGCCAGATCAATCTGCAGCTCGCCAAGGGCAATCAACGGGTTGGGATTGCCGCTGTAGCGGCGCGCTACAGAACCAATGCGTGCAGTCAGCTCGCTAAGATCGAAAGGCTTGACCAGATAATCATCTGCTCCGGCATTCAGCCCCTCGATACGGTCGGAGATCTGGTCCATGGCCGTGAGGATGATTACCGGAGTGTTCTGCCCCTGCTTGCGCAGGCTGCGCAAGAACGGGATACCCCGTCCGTCAGGCAGCATCAGGTCCAGCAGGATCAGGTCATAGGAGGCAACCGACAGCGCACTTTCTGCCGCTCCCAGTCGTTCCACGCGGTCAACCGAGTAGCCCTCGCTTGCCAGCTGGTCCTGTATGGCCGAGCCAAGAACCAGATCATCCTCAATCAGTAATATGCGCATCGTTCAATCTCCCGGCTGAACGCGGATAATGCCTTTTCTGTTTAGCCCCGGAGTGAAAGTTTTCATTTCTTCAGGATGCTGTCAGATTGAAGAGCGAGTATGCTGCTGTCAACCTTGCAGGAGAGTAGCAATGAACATTTTAGTGCTGACTACGGCAATGGCAGCCCTGGCGGTTTCCGGCCTTGCCCATGCAGATAATGACTGTCGTAGCCCGATGTCCGAATGGCATCCGCGCGAAAGCGTTACCGCCTTTGTGACCGAGCTGGGCATAACCACAGAGCGCCTGAAGGTCGATGATGGCTGTTATGAAATTCACGGCCGGGATGTGGACGGCAACCGGGTGGAGCTGGAGATAGAACCGGCAACCCTGGCCGTGCAAAAGCTGGAAGTCAGCTTTCAGCCCAATGCCGATATTTCCCGCTATCTGCCACGCAAGCAGATCATCGCCAATCAATAGCGGTTGACGCCCATGCCTGTTGCAACAGGCTAGTCCTTCAGGCTGCGCACTGTTTGTGCAAGCAGCCGGAAATCAAACTGCCTTTTGACCGGCAGCATGAGCAAGGTCAGCGAAATGACCACGGGCACCAGAGTGGCAAGCAAAAAAGACTCCAGCAAATAGGTGGTCGGTGCGCCGGGAGCCGGAAACACCAGCAAGCCGGCAACCAGACCGCCCAGCGTGCTCAGTACCGCGTTGTAACCCTGATAGCGGGCACTGTAAAAGCCGAAAAACACCGGGAATGCAGCAGCACAGCACAGCAGGTCGGCCAGCAAGAACAGGTACAGAATGCTGTAACCCTGGGCGGCAACGAACAAGACCGGCAGTGACAAGGCAATAATCAGCCAGCGGGAAATCAATAGCAGTTGCCGTGCATCCAGCTGTGGCAGCAAGCGGCGTATGTCCACGACAAAAATGCTCGACAGTCCGCTAATGGTCGAGTCGGCACTGCTCATGATCAGCGCCAGGCCAAGCGGCAGCAGGCCAATGGCAACCCACAGCGGTGTATCGGTCAGCAGGACGCTGAACAGGGCAACCGAACCGTCGCCCGGCAGTCCCAGACCGACAAAGGCCAGGCCAAACAGGCCCATGATGAAAATGATCGGAAAGCTCAGCAGGCCGCTGAGCAGGAAGCCGCTGAAAATGACCCTGTTGTTGCGCGCGGCAAAAATGCGTTGCCAGGTGCCCTGATAAAACAGCCCGGTCAGCACCACGGCAATAAAGAACGTCAGCCCCGACTTGAAACCGTTCCAGTCCCAGGGATTCAGCAGCTGGGGGGCGTTTTCCCGCAGCCCGTGCAGCGTCGGCGCAATGCCGCCAGCGGCCTGCCAGCCAAATACCGTCAGAGCCAGCAAAAACGGAATGATGATCAGCATCTGCAGGCGGTCAGTGAAAATGGTCACGCGCAAACCGCCATACAGTGTGTAGAACAGGGTGGCCGTCATCACGATGCCGGCAGTAAGCCAAAGCGGTACCGGTGCCAGCAAGGCAACCATTTGCGCGATGGCGGTCAGCCCGGCGGTGAGGCTGATGAACATGTACAGCAGCATGATGACCAGTACAAAGCCGTACATGATGCGGCCATAGCGGCCCAACACGAACTCGGTCAGGGTATGGCCTTCCGGCATCAGGGTACGGATGCGCTGCCCCAGGGGAATCATGATCAGGCGGGGTACCAGCGACCCCAGTGCATAGCCGGTAATGGCACCTATGCCGCCCCAGGTGGCAGCCTGGGCCGGGCCAAACAAAATCCAGGTACCCAGTGTGGTAGCCAGCAACGTCAGCAGGGTTGCAGTGCTGCCCTGGCTGTTGCGCGCCACCAGAAAGTCATCCAGCTTGTCCTGGACACGACGTGCATAAATCAGGCCGGGAATGGCAAACAGTGCGGCAAATGTGGTGAGCCAGAGAATGGCGGTTGAGGTGCTCAGCATGGCGTGCGTTTTTCCTTGTCGTCAGGCAACAGCGGGTGTGCCACCGGAGGGTGGCAGGATGACGGCCAGGAAATAAAAATGCGCAGCAACATGAATTTTGCGATCTCCAATCCCTTCGCCAGCATTACCCGGATCAGGTGCAAAGGGTTCCTGCATTGCTGCAGTGTCTCAGCCGTAAGATGGCACCCCTTGGATACGCATGCAGCCTAGGAGGCTTGCCGGGAATTGTCAATTGGCTGCCCGTCAGGAGCTGCATGCCTGTTTTGTGCTATGGTTTTTGCTTGGCACGGGGTGTCCTGCATGCAGGGCTGAGATAACACCCGTTGAACCTGATCCAGTTCATACTGGCGAAGGGATGTCAGCTGCAGGCAGCAAGTGCCTGCATACTCATGCCTTCGCCTCAGTCTTGAGGTGTCTATGCAACACAACATTCGTCTTGATCAGCAGCTTGTGCTGGTGTCCGGCGGTGCCCGTGGTCTGGGCGCACACCTGGTGCGTGCATTTGTGCGCGAAGGTGCACGGGTTGTCATCAATTACCACCAGAGCGCAGAGGCAGCACAAAAGCTGGCCAGCGAAGCACCGGAGCAGCTGCTGGCGATACAGGCCGACATTACCGACCGTTCTGCAGTACAAGCCATGTTTGCCCGGGCCCGCGAGCACTTCGGCACTCCGGTTACCACCCTGATCAACAACGCCTTGCCGAGCTTTTCGTTTAATGGCGACGCCCGCCCTGCAGTGGAAGAGCTGACCCTGGCGCACCTGCACCAGCAGTTTGACGGCGTGATGGGTGGCGCGCTGAACTGCGTACAGGCTGCGCTGCCCGGCATGCGCGAAACAGGCTTTGGCCGCATCGTGAACATTGGTACCAACCTGTTCCAGAACCCGGTTGTGCCCTATCACGACTACACCGCGGGCAAGGCAGCCCTGTTATCGCTGACACGCACCCTGGCCAATGATCTTGGCCCCGGCAACATCACCGTCAACATGGTGTCTGGCGGTTTGCTGCGCACCACTGATGCCTCGGCGGCCACGCCCGAGGCGGTGTTTGACTATATTGCCGACAACACGCCCTTGCGCCGGGTTACCACACCAGCCGAGTTTGCCGATGCGATCCTGTTTTTCGCCTCGCCCTGGGCACGCGCGGTAACCGGGCAGAATCTGGTAGTGGATGGCGGACTGGTGAAAAACTGATGAATACACAACAACGCATGCTGCACCTGAACCTGTTCATCATGGGCTGCGGGCATCACAAGGCGGCCTGGCGACATCCGGACTCATGCGCAGAGCAGCTGGGCGATATCGGCTATTACCAGCGGCTGGCGCAAATTGCCGAGCGCGGCAAACTCGATGCGGTATTTTTTGCCGACGGCGCGGCGGTTGGCAATGTCTCCGACGGCAGTCCCTGGTTTATGGAGCCGCTGACCGCAATTGCGGCAATGAGCCAGGCAACCGAAAAAATCGGCTTCATCAGCACCATTTCCAGCACTTTCTTTACGCCTTTTCATGCCGCGCGCATGCTGGCTTCACTGGATCACATCAGCAAGGGTCGCATTGGCTGGAACGTGGTCACCTCAATGTTTGACGAAGAGGCACGCAACCACGGCTATCAGGCCATGCCGCCCCATGCCGAGCGCTATCGCCGTGCCGAAGAATTCGTGAATACCGTACTGGCGCTATGGGACTCCTGGCAGGATGACGCGCTACTGCTCGATCGCCAGGGCCACTATGCCCATCCCGACCGGGTACGGCCGATCCAGCATGAGGGCGAGTTTTTCCTGGTTGACGGACCGCTGATCGTGCCCCGTCCGCCGCAAGGCCATCCGGTTCTGTTCCAGGCCGGTGCTTCCGAGCAGGGTCGAACGCTGGCAGCTCAGTGCGCCGAGGCGATTTATGCGGTTGCCTACGATTTGCCCACCTCGCAAAGCTACTACCGCGATGTAAAGCAGCGGGTCAGGGCGGCCGGACGCACGGCTGCAGTGCCCATCATGCCGGGGCTGGTAACCTATGTGGCCGCCACCGAGGAAGAAGCCCGCGCCAAACAGCGCGAGCTGGACGAGCTGTTGCCGGTAGAGGCCTCATTGCGCCAGCTGGGCAGCTTCATCGGCCAGGACTGCATGGACTGGGAGCTGGATGCGCCAGTACCGCCGCTGCCGCCGGCCGCCGAATTTACCGGTCCGCAAGGCCGCTATCGCACCATGTTGCGCATTATCGAGACCGAACAGCCAACCTTGCGCCAGCTGCTGGGCCGTATCGCGGCAGGTGGTGGCCATTGCACCATGCTGGGCACGCCAGAGCAGATCGCCGATCAAATGGAACACTGGTTTCGGAATGACGGCGCTGACGGCTTCAACCTGATGCCGCCCTCTCTGCCCGGCGGCATCGAGGACTTTGTCGAACAAGTGGTCCCGGAGCTGCAGCGGCGCGGGCTGTTCCGTACCGAATACAGTGGCACTACCTTGCGGGAGCATCTAGGCCTGCAGCGCCCAGCCTTTCCAGCCACATGACAGTCTTGCGGCATTGGCGGCATGCGCGATGGCGCCCGGCCGCCAATACCGCATCAGGACACTGGCCTACTGCTCCCTGTTTGCGGACTCACAGCCTGTCTGCTGTGCATTGCCATGCAAATAGTCCAGAAAACCTGCCGATAGCGGCCAGCTTTGCAGCAGTGCATCCCTGTGGCTGCCATCGCTAATTGACTGGAAGAAAGCGGCTTTGTCTGCCCTGCACAGCTGCTGGTAATAAGCACTGGTACCACGTGCATCCACCAGTGCATCACTGGTGCCCTGAATGATCAGTACCGGCACAGTAGGCGACATGCGCTCGATGGACTGCCGCTCCAGATAGCCGAGCAAAGGCTTGAGGTCGGCATCTTCCTGAAAGACAGACTCCGGCGACTCGGTGATCGCCTCCTGCAATCCGTCCAGACAAAGGCGCCCGGCCTGATTCATCAGCGGCTGCATCGCAGGACTTACCAGCTGATCCAGCCGGATGTCCGGATCGGCAGCTGCCGCACCCAGCAACACGATGGGGAAAAAGGCAGCTACGCCCGGTGCCAGCTCGGGGTTGTCCAGCACATACTGTGCAATGCCGGCATAGTCGTAACCCCCTGGTGCTGCGGCAATGGCTCCTTGCAGTTGCAGCTCGCTGCCATAAGCCTGTCCGCCTGCCGCCACCGCCAGTGCAGCCGCACCGCCCTGACTGTGGCCCAGCACAAGCCAGCTGGAACTCAGGCTTTCAGGCAGCAAGTGACGGGCAGCACGTACCGAGTCGACAACAGCGTGCAGCTGGCTGTCGGCATTCATGTAGGGATGTCCGCCCGGAGTACCCAGTCCCTGATAGTCGGTGGCAACCACCGCATAACCCTGCGCAAGCCAGGGGTCGAGCGCCCCCATGGCAGCCGCATGATAGTTATAGGCCGGGCCGTCCTGATACACGCCGGAAAGAGCGCAGATATCGGCCACACCTGTGGTGCCGTGGGCCCAGGCCAATACCGGCCAGCCGCCTTCGGGTGGCTCGCCCTTGGGTACCAGCACATAGCCCGACACCACAACGGGCTCACCCCGGGTGCCCAGGCTGCGATAGCTGATCAGCAGCTGCTGGCTGGCGTGTTCCGGTGTCACAGGCAGGCTTGCCGCCTGCACGGACAGCAATGTTCCCGGCTCGGTAGCGGCAACAGGTATTTGCGCCGGGACTGCCTGTTGCGGAGCCTCTGCCTGTGCTGCCAGTGGCAAAGCCAGACTTAGCGTGGCGGCAAGCAGTGTGCGTTTGAATAGCGTTTTGTGAAAAGACAAAGTACACCTCTTACAAATGGTATTGAGCCACTGGTTCCGTGACCCGGTTTTCGGCCGGGACAACAGCAGTGTGCATCAGGCTTTTTGACTGCGCTCCTGACAGGCATGGATGGTCAGATATTCCACCGCGCCGGCAACCAGACCGGCAATAACGCCTATAATCACCAGGGCAACGCCCAGCGACACATCAATGCTGCCGAATAGCCGCTGCCACATGACAGCCAGGGCGGTAACCACACCAAAGGTGAAAAACCCGTGTTTCAGCACCAGCCAGAACCCGTAGGGGAAGAAGGCCGGCCGGGGCTTCTTGACCATCACGTAGGCAATGGCGGTGAGGATCATGGCCAGCGAAACCGCCAGCATTACGGCAGCGCCCAGTACAGTGTCCTCATGATTGGTGATGGAGTCCACGCTGATTGCTATCGGAGCCTTGTCCTTGAGCAGAAAATACTGAATGCCGGCATTGATCACTGCGTTGATCAGGCCGGTCTTGACGGCTCCTTGCAGCAGCTGCTGATTGCTTTTGTATGTCATCTTTATCTCTGGTTAGTGCAGAATTGCGGAAGGTGAAAACGCCAAAAGGCGGCATGCACACGACGTGATGTACATGCCGCCTTTTGCTGTCGTGTTTAATCCAGCGTTTGCACGCCACCGCCATTTACAAACAGTGTCTGGCCACTGACCCAGCTGGAAATCGGGGCGGCGAAATAGAGTACCGCACCGGCAATATCTTCCGGCTTGCCCAGTCGCTTGATCGGGGTGTGCGACAGCATGCGCTCCTCGATTTCCGCGGTCAGCACCGACTCCAGCGCGGCAGTACGGGTTGCGCCCGGGCCTACGGCGTTGATGCGGACAATGGGGCCGTAGTCGTGGGCCAGGTTGGCGCCCATGTGGTTGAGCGCTGCCTTGGAAGCCGCATAACCGCTCATGGCCGGGCTTTTGTTTATCGAACTCATGGAGGTGATGTTGATGATGGACCCGTAGCCATCTGCATTCATGTGCGGCACTGCCAGCTGACCCAGCCGCCAGGCCGGGAACACATTCAGCGCAAAATCACGGGCAAAGTCGTCAACGCTGATTTCGCTCGGCGACTCCTTGCCGCCACCACCGCCACCTGCGTTGTTCACCAGGATATTGATGCGGCCAAACGCAGCCAGCTTGCTGTCAACTGCGTTGACCAGCTGCTCGTCCCGCAAGATATCGCAGGCCACGGCACGCACGTCACGACCGGTTTCCCGGGCAATGACTTGTGCTGTTTGTGTTGCCGTCTCGATGTCGCGGTCGGCAATCATCACGTCCGCACCAGCCTTTGCCAGCATTTCCACACAGGCACGACCAATACCAGCGCCACCGCCGGTAACCAGGGCGGCCCGGCCATCAAGGTTCCAAAGTGTTTGCGTCATCATGCGCATGTCTCCTGCAGCTCAGGGAAGCGTAATGGAGCCGCCATCAGCCATGATGGTTTGTCCGGTTACATAGCGGGCAGCATCGCTGGCCAGAAAAGCCACCACGGGCGCGATGTCATGCTCGGGATCACCCAGCCGCTGCAGTGGAATACCGTTTTTCACTTCGGCGTAGGCTTCCGGAAAGTCCTGCGACCACTGCTTGATACCTGG
>CAZKTB010000041.1:0-11838 GCA_964555485.1 uncultured Thiopseudomonas sp.
CCAACCACCTCGATCACGCGACGCTCGTTGTTGACGTGGGCATCGGTCGACATGGACAGGTCGGCCAGTGCCAGACAGCTGAGGTCGCGATGCACACGGCGACGGTCCATGAACAGGCCGGGCTCGTGAATCTGGCCCAGGCGACGCTCCACCTGAAAGTCGACACAGGCCTGCAAGTCCAGCTCGCTGCCCTGGGTCTGCTGACGCAGCCACTGGGGCTCGGCACGCAGGTGTTCAAACTGACGGCGTACTTTCTTCGCCAGGGGCAACAGGTGCTCGGGCAGATCCATCGGATCCTGCAGGCGCGGCTCCATCATTTCCACATTGGCAAAGTCCTTGCGCAGCTCGCTGCTGCGGAAGTCCCATTCGGGCATCTTGATGCCCTCACCCAGCGGAATGTCGTCGATATCGGCAGGCGGCAGGTCCAGGTGCAGTTTGAGACCTCCACCCTTGCGCTTGCGCTTTTTCGACAGGGAAATTTCGTCCAGGTCGTCAGCGGCGCGGGCAGCATCAATGTCCTCGTTGTCATCACCGCAACGATCCACATCGATATGTTCGGTCCAGGTGAACAGGTTCTCCAGCCGGAACACCAGCAAACCCGACTTGCCAGCGTTATCTTCAACCCTGTTGGCCGCTTTGCGCGGTGCACTTCCTTCACCCTGGGCTTTACCCAGCAGGTCGCCGTCCTCTTCCTCATCCCAGTGGGTCTGTTGCGGGTTACCAAGGTTGAGCGGCGGATACAGCCAGAGGGCGACCGGCCAGGGAGCACGCTCGGTGCCGGGAAACTCGTCTACGGTGCCCGGCTTGAGCAGTGCCTGGCGAATGGCTTCTTCCAGTTTGGCCTCTGCCGGTGACAGTTCCTTGGGGTCCGGACGCAAGGCCAGATGCGCCAGTACCAGCTCGGTGTAGCGCTTTTGCAGGGCCGGATACTCTTCCATCAGCTCCGAAATCCAGCGCTGGTTGTCACGGCCCCAGTGACGCATGGGCCCGGCATGGGCGCTGAGAATGGTCAGCCAGCGGTACAGTTCCTGGTTCAGGCGCTCGTCGGGATAGCTGGCAATGCTCGGCGGCAGGCGCACGCTTTCCGCGTCACGCCAGGCTACGGTGAGCTGTCGTGCGGTCCCGGCAACCTTTTGCAGGAATGAGCGCTTGACCATCATCTCGCGGGCCTGGGCAGCTTCCACGCTGACTTCATGGCCGCCACCCATGGCACGGAACAGCAACGCCAGACCATTTTGCAATGGCTCCAGCTCTGCCTTGAACTCGGGAAATTCCGGATCCGCCTTGCGCGTGATGAACTTGTGCCAGACGCTACCGGCCCACTCTTCCACTTCAATGGCAAAACTCATGGAATGTCACCTCTCAATTACTGCTACTGGAACAACAGGTTCCAGGAAACTTCGTTGAATCATCAAGCCGGATGGCTCAACGAAGTGCCCTGAAAAAACTACGCCGGGCGAACCCGGCGTAATTTCAACTCAACGATCAGGCTTTCTCTGCTGCCAGAGGTACCGGACGATCGTCTGACGCAATCTGCAGGCTCTTCTTGAAGCTCAGCAGGTAGCAGATCAGACCGACCAGGAAACCGACACCGGCAATCAGACGCAGCCAGTAGAAGATCATCAGTTCGGCCTGGCTATCCATGTAGGACATGGCAGCACCGCTTTCAGGCAGACGACGCAGCCAGACTTCAACCACACCTGCCGCAGTCAGGAACAGGGTGATGAAGACCATGCTGATGGTCATCAGCCAGAAGCCCCACAGCTCCATGACCTGGGCCTTGTTGCTGGGTGCCTCACCAATGCCGCGCAGCTTGGGCATGGCATAGGAGATGATGGTCATGACGATCATGGCGTAGGCGCCGTAGAAAGCCATGTGACCGTGGGCGGCAGTGATCTGCGCACCGTGGGTGTAGTAGTTGACCGGAGCCAGGGTGTGCAGGAAGCCCCACACACCAGCGCCCAGGAATGCCATTACGGCAGTACCCATGGCCCACATGGCGGCAGCCTTGTTCGGGTGCTCACGGCGGCGACGGTTGATCATGTTGAATGCGAACAGGATCATCACGAAGAAGGGCAGTGGCTCCAGGGTGGAGAAGATGGAACCTACCCACAGCCATACAGCAGGCGCACCGATCCAGAAGTAGTGGTGACCGGTACCCAGGATGCCGGAAATCAGCGCCAGGGCAACGATGACGTACAGCCACTTCTCGATCACTTCACGGTCAACACCGGTGATCTTGATCAGGACGTAGGCCAGGATGGAAGCCATGATCAGTTCCCAGACACCCTCAACCCACAGGTGTACAACGTACCACCAGTAGTACTTGTCACGAGACAGGTTCTCAGGGTTGTAGAAAGCGAACAGGAACAGCAGTGCTAGGGCAATCAGACCGGTCATCATGACCACGTTGACTGCGGTCTTGCGACCTTTCAGTACGGTCATACCGACGTTGTACAGGAAGCCGAGGGCAACCACGACAATACCAACCTTGGTTGGCAGAGGCTGCTCAAGGAACTCCCGGCCCATGGTGGCAAGGATGTTGTTACCGGTCATCTCGGCCAGCTTGGCGTAAGGCACAAACAGGTAACCAAGAATGGTCAGCACGCCGGCAATGGCGAATACCCAGAACAGCAGGATGGCCAGTTTCGGGCTATGCAGCTCGCGGTCGGCTTCTTCCGGGATCAGGTAGTAGGCTGCACCCATGAAGCCGAACAACAACCAGACAATCAGCAGGTTGGTGTGCACCATGCGGGCAACGTTAAAAGGCAACAGCGGAAACAGGAAGTCTCCGATGATGTACTGCAGGCCCATGATCAGGCCGAACAGGATTTGACCCACAAAAAGCATCAGCGCAAACACAAAATAGGGTTTGGCGACCTTCTGTGACTCAAATTTGAACAGGGTTTGACTGGACATTATACGTCCTCCAACTTACAGGCAATTCAAACTTGCACAAACAAGACACGGCTCATCGCGGGGATTAACCCTCGATGTTGGGTGGCCAGTCGTTTGTGTTGATTTTGGCGGTCCACTCCAAGAACTCGGTCAGGTCGGACAGCTGTTGATCGGTGAGGTTGAATTGCGGCATCTGACGACGTCCTGGAACGCCGGTCGGCTGCGCTTTCATCCACGCTGGCAAGAAGAACTTGAAGCCATCCTCGCCACCGCGACGGTAAAACACGTTACCCAGCTCAGGTGCAAAGTATGCGCCCTCGCCCAGCAGGGAGTGACAACCGCTACAGTTGTTGGACTCGTATACGTGCTTGCCGCGAACCACTGCTTCTGTCAGTTGGTCAGCGTTGGTACGCTCGGGAATGGTTCTCTCTGTGTGGTATGCAAGTGCGAGAAACACCAAAATGAAGAACAGACTGCCTCCATAATAGATGTTTCGCGCCATACCTTTAGTAAATGTTTCAGACATGATGCGATGCCTCCTGGGAAATTTTGCAGGTTCATCATAGAAACATCATGTTGCAAATGGGCTTGATAGCAATCAAGGAAGCCAAGATAGTGCCATTTGAACAGTAAATTAGACGTTTTTATGACTCTTGCAGCCTAAACTCTTTGGTTGTAGGCAGGGCGGCGAGTGTAACCGAAACACCCACCGCGTAACAATTCAAAACACCGGAACCACTGCTCCGCTGTATTTTTCATTGATATAGGTGCGTACTTCTTCGGTTTGCAGGGCTTCAACCAGTTTCTGGACGGCCTCAGCCTGCTGGTTATCCTCACGGCTCACAAGAATATTAACATAAGGTGAATCGGCACCCTCAATCGCCAGCGCATCTTTTTGCGGATTCAGACCGGCTTCCAGCGCGTAGTTGGTGTTGATCAGCGCTACGTCCACCTGGTTCAGCACCCGTGGCAGGGTGGCCGCTTCCAGTTCGCGCACGCGCAGTTTTTTCGGGTTGTCGGCAATATCACGCGGGGTCGCGGTGATGCCGGCTTCTTCTTTCAGGGTCAGCACACCGGCGGTCTGCAGCAGCAGCAGCGCACGGCCACCGTTGGTGGCGTCGTTGGGAATTGCCACCTGGCTACCCTGTTTCAGGTCGTCCAGGCTGGTCACCTTGCTGGAGTAGGCGCCAAACGGCTCGATATGGATACCGGCCACGCTGACCAGCTTGGTGCCCTTGGTGGCATTGAATTCGTCCAGGTACGGTTGGTGCTGGAAGAAGTTGGCGTCCAGACGGCCTTCGGCAACCTGGATGTTGGGCTGAACGTAATCGGTGAACACTTTCACGTCGAGGGTGATGCCCTGCTCGGCCAGCTTGGGTTTTACAAATTCGAGAATTTCGGCGTGCGGTACCGGCGTGGCCGCCACCTGCAGTTTTTCAGCCTGGGCAGACAGGGAGAAAGCGGTCAGCGCAGCGGCTGCCAGCAATAGTGTTTTTTTCATTGGATACTCCTTGGATTGTCGTCCGGCACCCGGCGCTCTGCACGGGCTACGAACATTTCTTATTTGCGGGAAAAATGCACAACCAGGCGGTCGCCCAGCATCTGCAGGATTTGTACCAGCACCAACAATAGCACGACCGTAACCACCATCACATCAGTCTGGAAGCGCTGGTAACCAAAGCGGATTGCCAAGTCACCCAGACCACCGGCACCCACCACACCGGCCATTGCCGTGTAGGACACCAGGGTGATGGCGGTAACTGTTACCGCGGCAATGATTCCGGGACGGGCTTCGGGCAGCAACGCATTCCAGATGATCTGCCTGGTGGTTGCACCCATCGACTGGGTCGCCTCGATGATGCCGCGATCCACTTCACGCAACGCGGTTTCCACCAGCCGGGCGAAAAACGGCGTGGCCCCCACCACCAACGGCGGAATGGCACCGGCCACACCCAGCGAAGTTCCGGTAACCAGCACGGTAAAGGGAATCATCACGATCAGCAAAATGATGAACGGCAGCGAGCGCAGGATGTTCACCACCAGCGACAGCACCGCATAGGCGCCACGGTGGGCAAACAGCTGACGCGGGCCAAGCAGAAACAGCAAAACTCCCAGTGGCAGGCCGAGCAACACGGTAAACAGCAGCGAACCACCCAGCATCAGCAGGGTGTCCAGCGTTGCCAGCCAGATCTCGTACCAGTCGATATTGACGAACATTGCACTCATGCGCGGATCACCTCCAGGGTTACGCCGGCAGCCTGCAACTGTTCACGGGCGGCCAGGGCCTGGCTTTCGCTACCGCTCAGGGCAACGGTGAGCTGGCCACAGGGCTGGTCCTTGATACGGCCGATACGACCGGCAAGGATGCTGTAGTCGATACCGGTCTCGCGGGCAACGCGGCCCAGCACCGGTGCATAGGTGCTTTCACCAAGAAAGGTCAGGCGGACGATGCTGCCCTGCACCTGCTGCCAGTCTTCGTCGCTGGCAAGGTCGTCACCATCACCTTCCTGGACAAACCTGGTAGTTGTCGGATGCTGCGGGTGCAGGAATACATCCGACACCTCGCCCTGCTCGACGATCACACCACCATCCATCACCCCGACCCGGTCACATACGCGGCGGATGACATCCATTTCGTGGGTGATCAGCACAATGGTCAGGCCCAGCTCACGGTTGATCTCGGCCAGCAGCTGCAGCACCTGGGCGGTGGTTTGCGGGTCCAGCGCACTGGTTGCCTCGTCACACAACAGGATATCCGGTCCGGTAGCCAGCGCACGGGCAATGCCGACACGCTGCTTCTGGCCACCGGACAGCTGCGCCGGGTACTTGTTGGCATGTTCGGACAGGCCGACCCGTGCCAGCAGTTCGCGCACCCGCTGGGCAATGGCGGCACGGTCGGCATCGCCGGCCAGCTTCATCGGCATGGCGACATTTTCCGCTACGGTCTTGGAGGCCAGCAGATTGAAGTGCTGGAAGATCATGCCGATCTTGCGACGGAAGCTGCGCAGACCATTGGCGTCCAGCGCGGTCACTTCGGTACCGTCAATGAAAATGCGGCCGCCGCTGGGCTCTTCCAGACGGTTGATCAGCCGCAGCAAGGTGCTTTTGCCGGCACCGGAGTGGCCGATCAGGCCAAATACTTCGCCACGCCTGATCTGCAAGTCGGTTGGCTGCAGCGCCGGAATCTGCCGGCCCTGCACATGATAGGCCTTGTGGACCTGTTGAAATTCAATCACTTGTGTTCCTTGGGCTGCCTGCCTGTTGCGGCAGCCTGCGTCTGTGCCCTACGGGTGCGAACGCATTCGCATAGGAGAGCACCGAATACTTCGTGCGAATAAATTCGCACCTGCATTATTCTTTCCCGGCAACCTTGAGTACGGTGTCGGCTGCCCAGAAGCGGTAACGCACTTCGATGTTGTCCGGTGCATAGACCACCACCGGCAGCTTGCTGTTGTAACGCAGGAAGGTACCTTCGCCACGCACCGGCACAAAAGCTTCGACGGTGCTGTTATCCGGACAGGCCATCATGGTGCTCATCGGGCCTTTCACGTCGCTCAGCTCGTAATAGGTGTAGCCCCAGCCTTCCAGGGTACGTTCCTTGAGGGTTCCGGCCATGGCGCGGGTGTTGCAGTCGGTCTGCATCAGCTGGCCGGGCACGATTTCCAGCTTGTACAGGTCTTCGTCAGCCTGCTGCGGCAGCCAGATGACATGACGCTGATAGCCTTCCTGCGCAGCCGGATAGGGAGCAACATCGGACAGTTTCTGCTGGGAAACGGCAGCGCAGGCGGCGGTAGCTACTGCAGCGGCAACGGCTGCAACGGAGAGGACTTTTTTCATGCGAGTCTTCCTGTATCAGAAAAATAACAGCCTATTGTCCCCGAGCAGGCTCCGGCTGACAACAGGCAGGCTTGTATGACGGACGGGCAAAAATTTGCGGCAACCCTACAGTACAGGCATCTGCACAGGGAACCACAATCCGGCTGTTTGCTAGCGGGCACTCAGGCACTGGTGCATGTCACTGGCCAGGTTGCGCAACAATCCGGCATAGCTGTCGGCCTTGCTGCCCAGCGGGTCAAGTTCCTGCAGTCGCACCGGCAGGTCCTTGATCAGGCTTTGCGCCAGTCGTGGTGGTGCAGGCGGTTCGGTAAAGATGCAGCTGGTACCAGCCTGTTCCAGCGCCAGGCGCATTTGCTGCACATGGCGTGCGCCGGGCTGCACTTCGGCGCCGAGTGCCAGCACTCCCCGATGCTGCAGCCCATAGCTGCGCTCCAGATAGTTGAAGGCCTCATGAAAAACAAAGAACGGCTTTTTGCGCACCGGCTTCAACAGTTTGAGCAGCTCCTGATCCAGCAGGTCCAGCTTGCGGCTGAAAGCTTGCATATTGGCCTGATAGTACTCGGCAGCATCCGGCTGCAACCGGGAGAATTCCTGCGCCATATGGTCGGCAATGATCCGTGCGTTCAGGCTCGACAGCCACAGGTGCGCATCCAGCCCGCCCGGCTGGTGGTCATGATCATGCTGCCTGAGTGTCACTGGCTGCCCATCCTGTTCCAGCACGGCATGTCCGTCCGTGCTGTCACTGTTGTAATACAGCAGCTCCAGCCCTGGCAGCTGCTGGACGGCATGACTCTGTTCCGGCCGCTGGGCAGCCAGTTTGACCAGAAAATTTTCCATATCCGGGCCAATCCAGAAAAACGCATCCGCTGCGGCAAAGCGCCTGCTGTCGGACGGACGTAGCGTGAACGAATGCGGCGAAGCTCCAGCCGGCAGCAGCACCTCACTGGAGCCCTGCTCACCCAGAATCTCGCTGGCAATCAGCTGCAGCGGCTGGATGCTGGTCAACACCACCGGAGCGGCAAACAGGGAATGACTCAGGACAGATAAAGTGAAAAACAACAAAAAACGACGCATACGGATATTCCTGCAAATGAACTGTTATATAATAACGTTTCATTTATGACCCTGCATAATCCATGTCAAAAAATATTCCTGTTTCCACCACTGGTGACAGCCTCTCGCTGTGTGCCGGCTCCGGCCACCAGGCCTGTATCGAACAGGCGCTGGCCGCCGCAACCGAGCTGTGCAACCGCGAAGGCCTGCGCCTGACGCCGACCCGCAAGCGGGTGCTGGAGCTGGTCTGGCAAAGCCATCGTCCACTGGGTGCCTACGAGATTCTGGCGCAGCTCAGCGAGGACGAAGGCAAGCCGGCGGCACCACCAACCGTATACCGTGCGCTGGATTTTCTGCTGGAGCATGGCCTGGTTCACCGCCTGGCTTCCCTGAACGCCTTTATCGGCTGTGACCGCCCGCACCAGGCGCATCAGGGCCACTTCCTGATCTGCCGGTTGTGCCGGGTCGCCCATGAGCTGCCCCACGACGACATTGATCTGGCAGTGGAGCAGGCGGCAGCCGCACTGGGCTTTGCCGTTGAACAGCAGGTGGTGGAAGTCTCCGGAGTTTGCGCTTCGTGCAGGGGGCAAGCATGAGTCAGCCACTGATCCGCATCGAGCAGGGCAATGTCAGTTTTTCCGGCCAACAGGTGCTGGAAGACATCAGCCTGGAGCTGCAGCAGGGCGAGATCGTTACCCTGGTCGGCCCCAACGGTTCCGGCAAGACCACACTGGTACGCGTGCTGCTCGGGCTGTTGCCACTGGACAGCGGCACGGTCTGGCGTGTGCCCAGACTGCGCATCGGCTACATGCCGCAGAAACTGGGCGTACACCCCACGCTGCCACTGACGGTCAAGCGTTTCCTGCAACTGGTGCCCGGCGCCAAGGCCGCCCAGATCAAAAGTGCCCTGACCGAAACCGGCGCGCTCAAGGTGTATCACAGCCCCTTGCAGCGTATTTCCGGCGGTGAGCTGCAGCGGGTGCTGCTGGCCCGCGCCCTGCTGCGCAAGCCGCAGCTGCTGGTACTGGACGAACCGGTGCAGGGTGTCGACGTCAACGGCCAGCTGGAGCTGTACAACCTGATCGGCCGCCTGCGTGACCGCTATGGCTGCGGTGTGCTGATGGTGTCCCACGACCTGCATCTGGTGATGCGTGCCACCGATCGCGTGCTCTGCCTCAACCGTCACCTGTGCTGTACCGGCAAGCCGGAGCAGGTCAGTCATCACCCGGCCTTTATCGAACTGTTTGGTGACCAGGCAGCACGTGATCTGGCGGTCTATCACCACGCCCATGACCACCAGCACGACCTGCACGGCTGCGTGCTGGACGACAACAACCCCCACGAGCACGGACCGGACTGCACCCATGCCTGAGTTTCTTCTTTACGCCCTGCTCGCCGGTCTGGCCCTGGCACTGGTGGCTGGCCCACTGGGCTCCTTTGTGGTCTGGCGGCGCATGGCCTATTTTGGCGACACGCTCTCGCACTCGGCACTGTTCGGCGTAGCTATCGGCCTGCTACTGGATGTGCAGCCGGCACTGGCGGTGGTAGTCAGCAGCCTGTTGCTGGCCTTGCTGCTGGTTACCCTGCAACAGCGCCAGCCGCTGGCTTCGGATACCGTGCTGGGGATTCTGGCGCACAGCACCCTGTCGCTGGGGCTGGTCACGCTCAGTTTCATGGACTCGGTACGGGTTGACCTCATGGGCTACCTGTTCGGCGACCTGCTTTCGGTCACCGGTACCGACCTGATCGGCATTCTTGCCGGCAGCCTGCTGGTGTTGCTGGGTCTGCTCTGGCTGTGGCGGCCACTGCTGGCCATGACCGTGGACGAAGAACTGGCCCGGGTCGAAGGCGTGCCGGTAGCAGGCTTGCGTCTGGCACTGATGCTGCTGATCGCGCTGGTGATCGGCGTCGCAATGAAAATTGTCGGTGTATTGCTGATCACCTCGCTGCTGATCATTCCCGCCGCCACCGCCCAGCGTCATGCCCGTAGCCCGGAACAGATGGCGCTGATCGCCACATTGCTCGGCATGGCTTCCGTCTGCACCGGCCTGGCCATGTCCTGGTATCTGGACACGCCGGCCGGCCCGTCGATTGTGGTCTGCGCCGCGGCCTGGTTCGTCTGCAGCCTGCTGTGGCCGGCAAAAAAATGAACCTTCCGGTTATCAGAATTTGAAGCCCTGCGGCTAACGGTTATACTTGCAGCCTAGCGATGCAGCCGGTACAGAGTAGAACAGCGGCTGCATTGTTGGCACAGTCAAGCCCATCAGGAGTTCCCATGGGACTACACACCCCTATGTATGACATGCACCTGGCCCTTGGTGCGAAAATGATCGACTTTCACGGCTGGGAAATGCCGCTGCACTATGGCTCCCAGGTCGAGGAGCACAACCAGGTACGCAACGACTGCGGTGTTTTCGACGCCTCGCACATGAGTACCACGGACATTACCGGTCCGGATGCCGAACAGCTGCTGCTCAGGGTCCTGAGCAACAACGTGGGCCTGCTGCAACAAACCGGTGCCGGCCATTACAGCGCCATACTCAACGAACAGGGTGGTGTGATTGACGACCTGATCGTGTTCCGCATGGACAACGGCTTTCGCCTGATCAACAACGCTTTCACCCGCGAGACGGTACAGCCCTGGCTACAGCAGCATGCTGCCGGGCTGGACCTGAGCATCACTGCACGTAACGATCTGGCCCACTTTGCCATCCAGGGCCCCAATACCATCGAGCGTCTGGGCAGCGTGCTGAATTCCGGTCGCGTACAAATCATTGGCAATCTGCAGCCCTACCATGGTCATTGTGATGGCGACTGGTTCCTGAGCCGTACCGGCTATACCGGCGAAGAAGGTATCGAGATCCTGCTGCCGGCCAGTCAGTCGGTGGACTTCTTCAACGAACTCATTGGTGCCGGCATCACGCCTATCGGTCTGGGTGCCCGCGATACCCTGCGCCTCGAGGCCGGTTTCACCCTGTACGGCAACGACATGGACGAGCACATCAGTCCCTATTCGGCCAACATGCATCACGTAGTGGCAATGGAGCCTGCAGAGCGCGATTTCATCGGCCGCAAGGTGCTGGAACAGCAGCTGGCTGACGGCATCGCTGAAAAGCTGGTCGGTCTGGTGCTGGAAGAGCGTGGCGTGCTGCGTCACGGCCAGCCGGTACGCATCGACGGCGTCGGCGAAGGCACCATCACCAGCGGCAGTTTCTCCCCTACCCTGAGCAAGGCCATTGCGCTGGCCCGGGTTCCGGTCAACACCGCCGAGCGCGGTGAAGTGGAAATCCGCGGCCGCTGGTTCCCCGTACGCATCGTACGGCCGCGCTTTGTTCGTCACGGCAAGATTCTGATCTGATAATCAACAACAAGAGACTACAGCCATGAAAACCACCCCCGAAGAGCTCCGCTATGCCGCCACCCACGAATGGCTCCGGCTGGAAGCGGACGGTACCGTAACCTTGGGCATTACCGATCACGCCCAGGAAGCCCTGGGCGACATCGTCTATCTGGAATTGCCGGAACAGGGCAGCCAGCTGACTGCTGGCCAGGTGGCCGGTGTGGTGGAATCGGTCAAGGCCGCCTCGGACTATCACGCGCCGATCAGCGGCACTGTCACCGAGGTCAATGAGGGTCTGGTGGATGCGCCCGAGGGCATCAACACCCATCCGTACCAGAGCTGGTTCTACCGCATGCAGCCGGCCAACCCGGCAGAGATCGAACAGTTGCTGGATGCCGCCGGCTACCAGAAGCAGTGCACTGCCTGATCAGGCTTTTCACCTTGCAGGCCGGCCAGCACAAGCTGTCCGGCTGACTTGAGAACTACTCCCCAACGAACACTATTATTCTGCGTGCAGCGAAACGGAGTCGCAGAACCCAGCAAGCCATGGACCCTGCAACTGCGCTACGCTTCGTGCAGGGTGACAAGAAATATTGTGCGGGTAGTATCCCCAATGTAGGTGCGAATTCATTCGCACATGCTTTGCACATTTTAGGGAAACGCTGAACAAACCCCAAGCCATCGGTCGGTCTTGGTAAAATAGCCCATCA
>CAZKTB010000042.1:0-11513 GCA_964555485.1 uncultured Thiopseudomonas sp.
TGTTGGCGAGGCAGTCAGGGCAAGGCAAAAAGTGGCGAAGAAGCGCAGTTTACAGGCTGTAAATGAGCATTCTATTCGCTTCGCTCACTGCTACGCAGCCGTGCTAAAGCACGTTCAACCTAAAGGTTGTGAGCCATTTTTTAACGCAGCCCTGACAACGCAGGTAATTATTCAGTGTTTCCAAAACAATGCTTAATGTTACTAACGCCACACAGCTTGCACAAGCACCGTCGCCTGCCTTTACCATTCCCCTGTCCGGCTATTTTGGTTAACCTTGTCGGCTTCCCGCCCGGACCGGGCCGCCATCCCACAGGAGTGTTTCATGTCAGCCCCGTTACCCCGCGAACAGCATGTACTGGTCAGCGCCCTGGGCAAAAACGCCCCTGCACTCTCGCTTCTGCTCTGTCGCGCCTGCCAGGACAGCCGTTGCAGCATCATCAGCAGCCGCCTGACCCAGCATGGCGACCATTGCGCACTGACTCTGCAGGCTGCCGGCAGCTGGGACGCCCTGGCCCGCCTGGAGCTGGCACTGGAACAGATCGGCAACCGCCAGGACGTAACCCTGTCCTGCACCCGCATCAGTGCCGACACGCCAACACAGCCGGCCATGCCCTATGTGGTCTATGTCAGCGCCCTGCACCAGCCGGACACCCTGACCGAGCTGTGCGAGTTCTTTACCGACCAGGGCATTGCCATCAGCAATATCGTTTACGACAGCTACCTGGCACCACAGTCCGGCACCCGCATGATCAATGCCAGTATCACCGTCTCCCTGCCGGTCAACACGCAAATCAACTGGCTGCGCGACCAGTTTCTGGAATTTGCCGACCTGCTCAACCTGGACGCCCTGATCGAACCCTGGCGTCCGCAATTACCCTGAGGTATCCAATGACCGACTCCATCCAGATTTCCGACTTTACCGCCCAGGCCACCAGTGGCAAGGAAGTTTCACTGTCCGGTCTGCGTGGCCGGCAAGTGGTGATCTACTTCTACCCCAAGGACCATACGCCCGGCTGCACCACCGAAGGCCAGGAGTTCCGCGACTCATACCCAGAGTTCACTGCTGCCAACACTGTAGTCTTTGGCGTATCCCGCGACAGCATGCGCACCCACGAGAACTTCAAGGCCAAGCACGAGTTTCCGTTCGAGCTGATCAGCGATCCCGACGAAGAACTGTGCAAGCTGTTTGACGTCATCAAGCTGAAAAAGATGTACGGCAAGGAGCACATGGGCATCGAACGCAGCACTTTCCTGTTTGATGCTGAAGGCAAGCTGCAACGCAGCTGGCGCAAGGTCAGAGTGGCCGGCCATGTCGCTGAAGTGCTCGCCGCCGCCAGGGAGCTGCACCAGAAGTAAGCTGCCCGCTGGGTGGCTGTGTGCGCAAACATGAGCAGAGCACGCAGTCACCAACACACCAGGCCTCTGATGCTGTGTCAGAGGCTGACTGCTGTAACGGCTTTCAGTGCGAGCCTAGCTACCTTGTCGCCAGGCCGTGTACAGCAGCACATACGCCGGAGCCCCGGCACCACAACTGCAGGTCCTGGGCAATCAAGACTGCTAACCCTTGCGAATCAAATAGACAAAGACTCCATCTTCAGTCTGCTCCTGATGCAGTAGCTGGTGACCGGCCAGCTGGCAAAAGCTGGCAATATCACGTTGCGAACCGGCGTCAGTGGCCAACACCTGCAGTGTCTGGCCCGCAGTCATTCCATTCAGTGCCAGTCTGGCCCGCAGCAGCGGCATCGGGCAGGACAGCCCGCGCGCATCGGTTTTTTCGTCGTATTGCATCATTCATTCCATTTCTTGAATGTTTCGTGTTTTTTGTAGTCAATAACTCAATCAGCCATGCGGCCGACAGGCGTTTTTCTGCAACCTGCGACCAGAATGCAGATAAAAGCTATACACTGCTGTTCTGCCAGCATAATCACAAAGCGCACACCAGTTTACACCGGCACCAACCCTACGGGCCCACCATATGAAAAAACTGCAACCGACACTGCTGACCCTGGCTTTGCTGTTTGCCGCTCCACTGCCGGCATACGAGCTGCCTTCACTGGGTGACTCCAGCTCCTCGATTGTTTCGCTGGAGCAGGAACACCGGCTGGGTCGTGCCTGGCTCAGCATCCTGCGCGGCCAGGTGCGCCAGCTGTCGGATCCGCTGCTGAAAGACTATGTCGAGCGCAGCGTATACAAACTGGCCGAAACCAGCCAGCTACAGGAGCGCCGACTGGAGTTCATCATTCTGGCCAGCCCACAGCTGAACGCCTTTGCCGCACCCGGCGGCATCATCGGCGTCAACGGCGGCCTGCTGCTGCACGCCCGTACCGAGGCCGAATATGCATCGGTAATGGCCCACGAACTGGCCCACTTGTCACAGCGCCACTTTGCCCGCGGCGTGGAAGCCCAGAAACGCATGCAGATTCCGATGATGGCCGGCATGCTGGCCGGCGTGGTGGCGGCCGCCGCTGGTGCCGGTGATGTTGGCATGGCGGCCATCGCGGCCAGCCAGGCCGGTGCTTTCCAGGAGCAACAGCGCTTTTCCAGACAGAACGAACAGGAAGCCGACCGGCTCGGTATCCAGAATCTGGCCCGCGCCGGCTATGACCCCCAGGCCATGCCGGAAATGTTCGAGCGCCTGCTGCGTCAATACCGTTATGACCGCATGCCGCCGGAGTTTCTGCTGACGCACCCGGTCACCGAATCGCGCATCGCCGATACCCGCAACCGTGCCGAGCAGCTGGTTGCCCGCAGCGCAAGCCCCGGTCGTACTGATTCCCTGACCTATCAGCTGCTGCGCTCCAGACTGCAGCTGACCTTTGAAGATACGCCAGGCATGGCACTGAAGCGCTTCCGTGCCGAGGTCGAGCAGGACCCGCAAAGCGAGCCGGCACGCTATGGGCTGGGGCTGGCCCTGATTCGTGGCCGGCAATTCGACGAGGCACAGCAGGTACTGGACACCCTGGCCAAAGCAGCACCGGACAACCTGTTCTACACGCTGGCTCTGGTCGATCTGGATATCAGCCGCCAGCAGCTGGCCAGGGCTGCACAAAAAATCGAGCGGGCATTGCAGGCCCGCCCGTCCAACTACCCGCTGCGTGCCGCCAGGGCCGACCTGCTCGGCCGCCAGCAAAAATTCGCCGAGGCGGAAGCCCAGCTTGACCAGCTGCTCAAGGAGCGGCCGGGTGATCCCGACCTCTGGTACGAGCTGGCCGAAATACGTGGCCAGACCAACAACATCATTGGCCTGCACCAGGCCCGTGCCGAGTTCTTTGCCCGCGTTGGCGACTATGAACAGGCCATTGAGCAGCTGGGGCATGCCAAGCGCCGGGCCAGCAACAACTACCCGCTGGCAGCCCGTATCGATGCCCGCCAGCTGGAGCTGATCAACGAAGAAAAGGCCATCAAGGAGATGCTGAACTGACACACGACTCAGTTCCTGCTCCAATTACCAAGGTCGGCCGCCCTGAAACGGGATAGCCGGGTCAACCCTGAAGTCGAAAAACTCCTCTGATCCGCAGTATTACCCTGATTTGACAGCAGTCATGCAGACAGAGCATCAACTCTGTTTTGCGCAGTCACTCTGACGCCACTAACGAAACAAAGCTTGCCCCCAGCAACTGGCCGAACACCGCAGGGGCCAGCTCAATCTCCAGCCCGCGCCGACCGGCACTTACATGGATGCTGGAAAAGCTTTCGGCCGACTGGTCGACGAAGGTACGCAGGCGTTTTTTCTGACCCAGCGGGCTGACTCCGCCCAGCACATAGCCGGTGGTGCGGCTGACCAGCGCGGGATCGGCCATCGCCACCTTCTTCACCTTGGCGGCAGCCGCCAGCTTTTTCAGGCTCAGGCTATTGCATACCGGCAGCATGGCCACCAGCAGTTCGCCGGTATCCGCCTGCGCCACCAGTGTCTTGAATACCCTGCGCGCATCCAGTCCGAGCTTTTCTGCCGCTTCCAGCCCATAGGATGCGGCCGACGGGTCGTGCGCATACTCGTGCAAGGAAAAATCCTGTTTCTGTTTTTTCAGCAAAGCCACTGCCGGGGTCATTGTCGTCTCCATAAACTGATGTGCTGGCTGGCCGGATAACGAGCTGTCAGGCATTCAACGTCAAAACATGCCGGCTCTCCAGCCAGGAGGCCAATGATCAACAGTGCGGCAGCAAAAAGCCACTGGTTTTGTTATCCGGCCCCGCTTGCAACGGCCGACTGCGACTGTGCCAAAGACAGCCTTGACAGAGCAAAAGTCTGCACCCATTTCATACTGATCCTTAACAACATACAAGGCTGTATGTATAATGGCCCACTTGCTTGCAGCAGCATGATAAGCCCCACGTCCGGCTTGCCTGCTGTTAAACTGCACCCACTTTCGAGGCTTTGCCAGCATTCTGCCTGCAGCCGCCTGCGCCGTTTTCGTTTTTTTCTGTCTCTGGCGTTACGGCTGCACGCCACCTCTGGCCACGCCACAAACGGCTTTAACATTGAATCATTTCAGGAACTTCACGCTTATGAACGGTCCCTTTACCCGGGCAGCAGCCTTTTCGCTGACCTTGCTGGGCGCCGCCGTGCTCACCGCCTGCGACACCTCTGAACAACCACAGCAACAAGGCAGCCAGCCGCCACCCAAGGTAGGCATCGTCACCCTGGAAGCCAGACCTTTCACCCTGACCAGCGAGCTGCCGGGCCGCACCGCAGCCTACCGCGTAGCCGAAGTGCGCCCACAGGTCAGCGGCATCATCCAGAAGCGCCTGTTTACCGAAGGCAGCGAGGTCAAGGCCGGCCAGCAGCTGTACCAGATTGATCCGGCCACCTATCAGGCCACCCTGAAAAGTGCCGAAGCCAGCCATCTGGCCGCCAGCACCCTGGCCAAGCGTTACCAGACCCTGGTCAACGAAAGGGCTGTCAGCCAGCAGCAGTATGACGATGCCAATGCCGCCCGCCTGCAGGCCGAAGCTGCGCTGGAGCGTGCCCGCATCGATGTGCGTTACACCAAGGTACTGGCGCCGATCAACGGCCGTATCGGCCGCTCCCGCGTTACCGAAGGCGCGCTGGTCAACAATGGCCAGGCCCAGGAGCTGGCGGTGATCCAGCAGCTCGACCCCATCTATGTTGACGTGACCCAGTCCGCCGCCGACCTGTTGCGCCTGCGTAGCGACATGGCTGAAGGCCGTCTGGAAAAAGCCGGCGACAACAGCGCCCAGGTCAGCCTGCGCATGGAAGACGGCAGCGACTATCCGCACCAGGGCACCCTGGAGTTTTCCGAAGTATCGGTCGAGGCCAGCACCGGCACCGTCACCCTGCGTGCGGTCTTCCCCAACCCTGAAGGCGTGCTGCTGCCCGGTATGTTTGTCCAGGCCAGCCTGGTCAGCGGTGTTCAGCAGAATGCAATCCTGGCACCCCAGCAGGGCGTTACCCGCAACCCCAAGGGTCAGCCCACCGCCATGGTACTCAATGCCGACAACGAGGTTGAGCCCCGCACCCTCAAGGCCGAACGTACCGCTGGCAGCTACTGGCTGATCAACGACGGCCTGCAGGAAGGTGACCGCCTGATCACCGAAGGCCTGCAGTGGATCCAGCCCGGCATCAAGGTTGATCCCTATCCGGCCCAGAACGTAGCCCAGGGCGACAACGCCCAGACTCCGGCCCAATAACCTGCTGCGAGAAGATTAATGTCCAAGTTTTTCATTGACCGCCCCATCTTTGCCTGGGTACTTGCCCTGACAGTGATGCTGATCGGCGGTCTGGCGATCCTCAAGCTACCGGTCAACCAGTACCCCAACATTGCGCCACCCACCATCGGCATCAGCGTGTCATACCGTGGTGCTTCGGCCAAAACCGTACAGGACACCGTGGTTCAGGTAATTGAGCAACAGCTCAACGGCCTTGACGGCCTGCGCTACATCTCCTCGGAGAGCAACTCCGACGGCAGCATGTCGATCAGCGTGACCTTCGAGCCCGATGTCGACCCTGACATTGCCCAGGTCCAGGTGCAGAACAAGCTGCAGCTGGCCACACCCATGCTGCCGCAGGAAGTGCAGCAGCAGGGTATCCGGGTCACCAAGTCGGCACGTAACTGGCTGATGGTGCTGGCCTTCGTTTCCGAAGACGGCAGCATCGACAGGTATGACATTGCCGACTATGTCTATTCCAACATCCAGGACCCCATTTCACGCACCTCAGGTGTGGGTGACTTCCAGATCTTCGGTGCCCAGTACTCGATGCGCATCTGGCTGGACCCTGCCAAACTGAACAACTTCAGCCTGACTCCGGTTGATGTTGCGGCGGCCATTCGTGCGCAGAACGTGCAGGTATCTTCCGGCCAGTTCGGTGGCCTGCCGGCCAGTCCCGGCCAGCAGCTGTCAGCCACCATCATTGGCAAGACCCGCCTGCAAACCCCCGAGCAATTTGGCAACATCCTGCTCAAAGTCCATGAAGATGGTGCCCAGGTTCGCCTGAAGGATGTGGCAAAAGTCGAACTGGGTGGTGAAAACTACGCCATCAGCGCCGAATACAACGGCATGCCGGCCACAGGTTTCGGTATCAAGCTGGCCACTGGTGCCAACGCACTGAATACCGCCAAAGCGATACGTGCCACCATTGCCGAGCTGGAGCCTTTCTTTCCACCCGGTATGAAGGTGTATTACCCCTATGACACCACCCCGGTCATTTCCGCCTCCATCAAGGGCGTGGTCATGACTCTGGTCGAGGCCTTTGCGCTGGTGTTCCTGGTGATGTACCTGTTCCTGCAGAACCTGCGCGTGACGCTGATTCCTGCACTGGCGGTACCAGTGGTTATTCTCGGCACCTTTGCCGTGCTCTCGGCTTTCGGCTACAGCATCAACACATTGACCATGTTCGCCATGGTCCTTGCCATCGGGCTGCTGGTGGATGACGCCATTGTTGTGGTGGAGAACGTCGAACGGGTCATGGAAGAGGAAGGCCTGTCACCGCTGGAAGCCACCCGCAAGTCCATGGGTCAGATCCAGGGCGCGCTGGTCGGTATCGGTATGGTGCTGTCGGCGGTATTCATTCCCATGGCCTTCTTTGAGGGCTCGGTCGGCCAGATCTACCGTCAGTTCTCGGTAACCATTGTCGCCGCCATGGTGCTGTCGGTGCTGGTTGCGCTGATTTTCACCCCGGCCCTCTGTGCCACCATGCTCAAGCCGATTCCAAAGGGTGGCAACATCCAGAAGCGCGGCTTCTTCGGCTGGTTCAACCGCAGTTTCAACGCCACTACCCTGGGCTACGAGCGTGGTGTGGGTCATGTTATCCGTAACAAGATTCCCTACCTGCTGATGTATCTGGCGGTGGTAGTTGCCATGATGTTCATGTTCACCCGCATTCCCAGCACCTTCTTGCCGGACGAGGACCAGGGTGTGCTCTATGCCCAGATTCAGACTCCGCCCGGCTCGAGCTTCGAGCGCACCTATGCCGTATCCACCGGCATGCGTGAATATCTGCTCAATGAAGAATCGGATACCGTGCGCTCGGTGTTCATGATCAACGGTTTCAACTTTGCCGGCCGCGGCCAGAACTCGGCCATGGCCTTTATCGGCCTGCATGACTGGAGCCAGCGTACCAAGCCAGGGCAAGACGTGTTTTCCCTGTCGCAGCGTGCCCAGATGCGCTTCTTCGGCTTCCGTGATGCCATGGCCTTCGCCTTTGCACCACCTGCCGTAATGGAGCTGGGTAACGCCAGTGGCTTCAACTTCTTCCTGCAGGACCGTGCCAGTGTCGGTCACGAGGCGCTGAGCCAGGCCCGCGACCAGTTCCTGCAGCTGGCCAACCAGGATCCGCGCCTGTTCCAGGTACGCCAGAACGGCCTGAACGACGAAGCCCAGTACCAGCTGCTGATCGATGACGAGAAGGCCAGCGCCATGGGCGTCAGCCTCAGCGATATCGACCAGACATTGTCAATTGCCTGGGGTAGTAGTTACGTCAACGACTTCATCGACCGTGGCCGGGTGAAGAAGGTCATGTTGCAGGGTCAGGCCGACTCGCGCATGAACCCCGAAGACCTGAACAAATGGTACGTACGCAACAACAAGGGCGAGATGATCCCCTTCTCCAGCTTTGCCAGCGGTGAGTGGATCTACGGTCCGCCCAAACTGGCCCGTTACAACGGTGTACCTGCAGTAGAAATCCAGGGTGCGGCAGCTCCCGGCCTGAGCTCCGGTGAGGCCATGCTGGCCATCGAGGAGCTCATGCAGCAGATGCCAGACGGCATCGGCATGTCCTGGACCGGCCTGTCCTACGAGGAACGCCTGTCCGGCGACCAGGCCACTGCCCTGTATGCCATTTCCATTCTGGTGGTGTTCCTCTGTCTGGCTGCCCTGTACGAAAGCTGGTCGGTACCCTTTGCGGTCATGCTGGTGGTACCACTGGGCATCATCGGTGCCCTGCTGGCCACATACGGCCGCGGTCTGTCCAATGACGTCTACTTCCAGATCGGCCTGCTGACCACCATCGGTCTGTCAGCGCGTAACGCCATCCTGATTGTGGAGTTTGCCAAATCGCTGTACGAGTCCGGCATGGGCGTGGTGGAAGCCACGCTGGAAGCAGCCCGCATCCGTTTCCGCCCGATCATCATGACTTCGCTGGCATTTGTCCTCGGGGTAACCCCGCTGGCCATTTCCACCGGCGCCGGCGCCGGCAGCAAGCACGCCATCGGTACCGGTGTGATCGGTGGTATGCTGACCGCCATGGTGTTTGCGGTGTTCTTTGTACCCTTCTTCTATGTGGCAATCACCGCACTATTTGCCGGCAAGAAGAAAACTGCCAGCCAGGAGAGCGAGCAATGAAGTACAACCTCTTGACTCTGGCCCTGTTGGCCGGTCTGACCGGCTGCTCGATGATTCCCAAGTATGAACAGCCGGCGGCGCCTTTTGCCGCCAGCTGGGAACAACAGGCCAGCCAAAGCGCACAGGTGCCCCAGTGGCAGCAGTTTTTCCGTGATCAGCAGCTGCAGCTGCTGATCGAAACCGCGCTTGAACACAACCGCGACCTGCGCGTGGCCGCACTGAACGCCGAAGCCTTCCGTGCCCAGTACCGCATCCAGCGTAGCGAGCTGTTTCCGTCGATTGACGCCAGCGGCTCCGGCGCTCACCAGCGGGTTCCACGCAAGACTTCCCAGCGGCCCGACGGTGACGCCTATACCACGCACCAGTACTCTGCTGCCGTCGGCCTCAACTCATGGGAAATCGACTTCTTCGGCCGCATCCGCAGCCTGAACGACCAGGCCTTGCAAAACTACTTTGCCAGCGCCCAGGCGCAACGCAGTGCCGAGCTGAGCCTGGTCTCCAGCGTTGCCATCGCCTGGTTCACCCTGCAGGCCGACCAGGCTTCGCTGCAGCTGGCCGAAGCCACACTGAAAACCTATGAGGACAGCCAGCGCCTGATCGAGCTGAGCCATGATGCCGGCGTCGCCTCGGCACTGGAGCTGCAGCAGGCGCGCACCGCCACCGATGGTGCCCGTGTAGTGCAGGCGCAGGCCAGCCGCAACCTGGCGCAAAGCCGTAACGCACTGCAACTGGTGCTGGGCACCAGCCTGCCCGGCCAGATCACCCACCCGGGCGAACTGGACAACGCCAGTCTGGCCGAGCTGCCGGTCCTGCTACCCTCCGAGCTGCTGCAACGCCGTCCTGACATCATGCAGGCCGAGCATCAGCTCAAGGCGGCCAACGCCAACATAGGCGCTGCCCGTGCAGCTTTCTTTCCCAACATCAGCCTGACCGCCACCGCGGGCAGCCTGAGCGGCGAGTTGTCCGACCTGTTCGGCTCGGGCACAGGCACCTGGCTGTTCCAGCCGCAGATCTACCTGCCGATCTTCAACAGCGGCCGTCTGAAAGCCAACCTGGAATACAGCGAAATCCAGAAAGACATCCATGTCGCCCGCTATGAAAAAACCATCCAGACTGCCTTTCAGGAAGTCGCCGATGGCCTGGTCGCACGCAAGACTTACACCGACCAGCTGGCAGCCCAGGAACAGTTGCTGGCCTCCAGCCAGGAATACCTGGATCTGGCCGACCGCCGCTACCGTGAAGGCATCGACAACCAGCTGACTCTGCTGGATGCGCAACGTCTGAACTTCAACGCCAAGCAGCAGAAGATCAACACCCAGCTGGCAAGCCTGGTCAGCGAAGTGGGCCTGTTCAAGGCTCTGGGCGGCGGCTTTGATGCCGAAACCGCCAACGATTTCTGAGTCTTTTGCAATACCCACAAAAAACGCGCCAAAAATTCGGCGCGTTTTTTGTGTGCTGGCTGATCAGTCCTTGCGGGAAGGTGACAGCAGCTCGATCTTGTAACCGTCCGGATCTTCGACAAAGGCCAGGATGCTGTTGCCATGCATCATGGGGCCGGGCTCGCGGGTGATCTTGCCACCAAGGGCACGGATGTCCTCACAGGCCTTGTACACATCAGGCACTTCCAGCGCAATGTGACCATAGCCGTTACCCAGGTCATAGCTGCTGGTGTCCCAGTTATGGGTCAGCTCGATCACCGAGTTCTCTTCTTCATTGCCGTAGCCGACAAAGGCCAGCGTGAACTTGCCCTCCGGGTAGTCCTTGCGGCGCAGCAGCTGCATGCCCAGCACCTCGGTGTAAAAGGCAATGGATTTATCCAGGTCACCAACGCGCAGCATGGTGTGAAGAATTCGCATATTTGACTCCTTGATATCAAATCATCCTGTTCAGTGTACGCAGTATCCGCTGCTTGGGCGAATACAGCTGTTTGCGTGATTGCAGCAGAGCACCCTGTTGTTCAGTAGCCACATCTGCACTCTGCCTGAGCAGATACGACGAAAAAGCCCCGCTGTCGCCAGTCGGGGCTTTCGATGCGGCAAGCCGCGCCTGGTGGCGCGGCAATGCAAGGCTTACAGCAGTGAACGACCCTTGCTGGCGGCAATGCGCAGGCGCAGGGCGTTGAGCTTGATGAAGCCCGCGGCATCCTGCTGATCGTAGGCGCCGGCATCGTCCTCGAAGGTCGCTACCGCAGAGTCGAACAGTGTGTCGTCGGACTTGCGGCCAACCACCATGATGTTGCCCTTGTACAGCTTCAGGCGTACCACGCCGTTGACGCAGGCCTGGGAGGCATCGATCATCTGCTGCAGCATATGACGCTCGGGGCTCCACCAGTAGCCGTTGTAGATCATCGCGGCGTACTTGGGCATCAGCTCGTCTTTCAGGTGCATCACTTCACGGTCCAGGGTGATGGACTCGATGGCGCGGTGCGCCTTGAGCATGATGGTGCCGCCGGGGGTTTCGTAGCAGCCACGGGCCTTCATGCCGACGTAGCGGTTCTCGACGATGTCGACACGGCCGATGCCGTTGTCGCCGCCAACCTTGTTCAGGTAGGTCAGTACCTGGGCCGGAGTCATGTCCTTGCCATCGATGGCAACGATGTCGCCCTGGCGGTAGGTCAGCTCAAGGTAGGTCGGGGTGTCGGGGGCATTTTCCGGAGAAACGCTCCAGCGCCACATGTCTTCTTCGTGCTCGGCCCAGGTGTCTTCCAGTACGCC
>CAZKTB010000043.1:0-11005 GCA_964555485.1 uncultured Thiopseudomonas sp.
CCAGCCTGGTCAGGGAGCTGGAAAAGCAGGGCATTGGCCGTCCGTCCACCTATGCCGCCATCATCTCGACCATTCAGGATCGTGGCTATGTCACCATCAAGAACCGTCGCTTCCATGCCGAAAAGATGGGCGACATAGTTACCGAGCGCCTTAGCGAAAGCTTTGCCGACCTGATGGATTACGGCTTCACTGCGCACATGGAAGAGCGTCTGGACCATGTGGCCCATGGTCAGCTGGACTGGAAACAGTTGCTGGACGAGTTCTACGGTGATTTTCGCAAGAAACTGGAGTTGGCCGACGAGGCCGAAGGCGGCATGCGCCGCAATGCGCCAACCCTGACTGACATTCCCTGCAAGGATTGTGGCCGGCCGATGATGATTCGTACCGCCAGCACCGGGGTGTTCCTCGGCTGCTCGGGCTATGAACTGCCACCCAAGGAGCGCTGCAAGGCGACCATGAACCTGGTGCCGGGCAACGAGATTGCCGCCGATGACGAGGGCGAGTCCGAATCACTGCTGCTGCGCCAGAAAAAACGCTGCGCCAAATGCGGCACCGCCATGGATGCCTATCTGCTGGACGAGACCCGCAAGCTGCATGTCTGTGGCAACAACCCGGACTGTTCCGGTTTCGAGGTGGAACTGGGCGAGTTTCGCATCAAAGGCTACGATGGTCCGACCCTGGAGTGTGACAAGTGCGGTAGCGAGATGCAGCTGAAAACCGGCCGTTTCGGCAAGTATTTCGGCTGTACTGGCGATGGCTGCAAGAATACCCGCAAGTTGCTCAAGAGCGGTGAGCCGGCGCCACCCAAGATGGATGTGGTACCCATGCCGGAGCTGCGCTGCCAGAAGGTAGATGACACCTATGTGCTGCGTGATGGTGCTGCCGGCCTGTTCCTGGCTGCCAGCCAGTTCCCGAAAAAGCGCGAGACCCGTGCTCCGCTGATCATCGAGCTGCTGCCGCACAAGGACGAGATCGATCCCAAGTACAGTTTCCTGTTCAGTGCGCCGACCCACGATCCGGACGGCAACCCGACCGTGGTGCGTTACAGCCGCAAGAACAAGGAGCAGTATGTGCAGACCGAAGTGGACGGCAAACCCTCCGGCTGGCGTGCCACCTATGACGGCAAGCAATGGCAAGTCGAGGACAAGCGCAAGAAATAATCCGCCATCTGCCGGGTTTGTGGCCGGGCCGCATGCAGATGTGGCCCGTGCTCATCGGCGATTTTGCTGCTACACTGCGTCCCCTTTTTGATCTGCCGCCCCATGGCGGCAAAAGTAGAGATATGTCCAAAGCATTTCTGGAAATTGTAGAGCTGCCGGATGGCCGCATCGTATTGCGCCGCCCGGACGAAGAAGACCCGCTGGTAACCCTGAGCTTTTCCAGCGAGGCCCGTGAATTCCTGCAGGGCCGTTATATTGATGTTGCCCGCGCCATGTTCCATGCCGGCCTGGAAGCCGCCGGACACATGGCCGAAGAAGACGAAGGCTTTGATGCTGAAGACATCGAGCCGGTATCACATACCCTGCACTGATGCCGGGCCGTGTGCATTCCTGATTTTCCTGTGCGGAACGCATGAAACCTGAAGGGGCCAGCCGGGTTGTAGTACCGGCCGGGGCACCGGCCGAGCTGCTGGAATTTCTTTGCGCGCGCTTTCCCCGTATCAGTTCTGCCGAATGGCAGAAGCGTCTGATCCAGGGCAGGGTGCTGGATGCCTCGCACCAGCCGTTTGCACCTGATGCCCGCTGCAGCCCGGGTCAGGTCATCTACTATTTTCGCCAGCTGGCACACGAGCCGCCGGTGCCCTTCGAAGAACAAATACTGTTCGAGAATGAGCAGCTGGTGGTGGCCGACAAGCCGCATTTTCTGGCTACGGCTCCGGTGGGCTGCTATATAGAACAAACCCTGTTGCGCCGTCTGCAACGACGGCTCGACCTGCCGCAGCTGACTCCGGCGCACCGGCTGGACCGCCTGACTGCTGGGGTGCTGATCCTCTGCAAAAGGCCGCAGGACAGGGATGCCTATCAGGCGCTGTTTCGCCAGCAGCAGACCGAAAAGGTCTACGAGGCACTGGCCGCACCCTTGCCGCAGCTGAGCTTTCCCCATGTGCGCGACAGCCTTATCGTCAACGATGACGAATATTTCTTTCGCAGCCGCGAAGCGGCAGGTACGCCCAACAGCAGTACCCGCATCGAGGTGCTGGTGCGGCACGACGAATACTGGCATTACCGTCTGCAACCCCTGACCGGTCGCAAACACCAGCTGCGCCTGCACATGTGCGCGCTGGGCGCGCCAATTCTGGGCGATGACTTCTACCCGCAGCCACAGCGCCGTGCGCCTGATGATTTCAGTCAGCCCTTGCAGCTGCTGGCCCGCAGCCTGTCTTTTGTCGACCCGGTAACAGGTGAGCACATGCATTTCGAGTCGGGAAGGGAATTGCAGCTGCATCCGTTATGTAGTGAAACTACCTTGTGCTGATTGCCTGTTGTTGTTATACTCCGTGCGCCTGAAATCAGGCCCGTTCAGGAACAGACAATATCCCGCGAAGCCAGACTTCGACTATTGCGTCCCAGACGTACCAGGAACCCAGAGGTTCCTTTTTTCTTTTCACACAAAGCATTTAGCGCACATACTCACTACAGTTGCCGGGGCGATCGTTTCGATCTTTCATGGGTAAGCAGCTCTTTGGGTATCGCCAATGCATATGAGGCATACCATGACCCAGGAAACCGGCAGCTTTGCTGCGCTCGGCATTTTGTCGCCCATTCTGCACGCCATCGAAAAGGCGGGCTACGAAGAGCCATCGCCCATCCAGGCACAATCCATTCCCATCATCATGTCCGGTCAGGACATGATCGGCCAGGCCCAGACAGGCACAGGCAAGACTGCCGCGTTTGCCCTGCCGATCCTGTCCAGGATCGATCCGCAACGCCGTGAACCGCAGGTGCTGGTGCTGGCACCGACCCGCGAGCTGGCCTTGCAGGTCTCCGAGGCCTTTGAAACCTTTGCCAGCCAGATGCCCGGCGTCAACGTGGTTGCCGTCTATGGCGGTGCGCCCATGGGGCTGCAGCTGCGTGCCCTGCGCCAGGGTGCCCAGATCATCGTTGCCACCCCTGGCCGTCTGGTCGACCACCTGTCACGCAACTCCGAGCTGCTGACCACGGTCAACTACCTGGTGCTGGATGAAGCTGACGAAATGCTCAAGATGGGCTTCATGGACGATCTGGAGGTGATTTTCCAGTCACTGCCGGCACAGCGTCAGACCGTACTGTTTTCCGCCACGCTGCCGCACTCCATTCGCGCCATTGCCGAACAGCACCTGCGCGAGCCGCAGCACGTAAAGATTGCCAGCAAGACCCAGACCGTTGCCCGTATCGAGCAGGCGCACATCATGGTGCATGCCGACCAGAAGGTGAATGCGGTACTGCGCCTGCTGGAGGTCGAGGACTTTGATGCCATGATCGCCTTTGTGCGCACCAGGCAGCAGACCCTTGACCTGGCTTCAGCGCTGCAGGAGCGTGGCTACAAGGTTGCCGCACTCAATGGCGACATTGTCCAGAACCACCGCGAGCAGGTCATCGACTCGCTCAAGGACGGCCGTCTGGATATCGTGATTGCCACCGACGTCGCCGCCCGTGGACTGGACGTGCCGCGCATCACTCACGTGCTCAACGTCGACATGCCCTACGACCCGGAGTCCTATGTGCACCGTATCGGCCGTACCGGCCGTGCCGGCCGCGATGGCCGTGCGCTGCTGCTGGTAACGCCGCGCGAGCGCCGCATGCTCAGTGTGGTCGAGCGGGTCATCGGCCAGAAAATCGAGCCGATGGAAATTCCGTCCGCGGCGACAGTGCTGCAGGCGCGCATCAACAATCTGCAGGCCGATCTGGCACCTCGCATGCAGGCCTCGTCCGGCCAGCACCGCGCCCTGCTGGAACGTCTGACCCAGAGCCTGGACTGCCATCCGGAAGAGCTGGCCCTGGCGCTGCTGGGCAAGCTGACCGAAGGCATGGCGTTTGATGCTGCCGGTATCGAGCAGGAGTATCCGGTGATTCCGGTTACTGCCCGTCCTGATCGTGGCCGTGGTGGTTTCGAGCGCGGAGAGCGTGGCGAACGTGGTCGTGGTGAGCGTCGCGAGCGCAGGATGCCGTCCCTGCCGGAACTGGGTCGTGTCCGTTGCCGTACCGCACTGGGTCACCGTGACGGCGTTGCCGCCCGCAACCTGCTGGGTGCCATCCTCAACGAGGGCGGGCTGGCCCGTGATGCTATTGGCCGCATCCAGATCCGTGAAACCTTCAGCCTGGTCGAGCTGCCGGAAGAGGGCCTTGAGCGTCTGCTGGGCAAGCTCAAGGACACCCGCGTGGTTGGCAAGCCGCTGAAGCTGCGCCGTTATCGCGAATAAACCTGATCGTTGTTAAGCACACCAAAAGCCGTACCGCCGCACCGGGGTACGGCTTTTGTGTTTTTGCGTTAAGCTATGTTTTTTGTTTCACGGGGAGAAAACAGCATGCCGCTCAAAATCTGCATTCTGGAAGCGGATGATCTGCATCCGCAATTGCAGCCGGACTTTCACAGCTTTGGTGCCATGTTCGTGCGCCTGCTGGGTAACCAGGCGATAGCGGCGGAGTTTTCCATCTATAACGTGGTACGTGGCGAATACCCCTGTGAAAACGAGCGCTTCGACGCCTTTCTGGTCACCGGCAGCAAGGCCGACTCCTTTGGTACCGATGCCTGGATCCTGGAGCTGAGAAGTTACCTGTTGCTGCGTTATCAGGCCGGTGACGTACTGCTGGGCATCTGCTTTGGTCACCAGATTCTCGCCCTGGCACTTGGCGGAAATACCGAAAGGGCCGAACAGGGCTGGGGGGTTGGCGTGCACAGCTACCGCATGCAGGTACCGGCGCTGGGTGACAGGGGCTGTCCGGAAAACCTGCGCATGCTGATCAGTCACCGTGACCAGGTTACCCGTTTGCCGGAAGGTGCCCAGTTGCTGGCCAGCAGTGACTTCTGCCCCAATGCCGCATTCATGCTGGAAGATCAGGTGCTGTGCTTCCAGGGGCATCCCGAATTCACGGCAGACTTTTCCCGTTCGCTGCTACAGCTGCGTCAGGGTATCTACACGCCGGAATTTTATGCCAGGGGGCTGAAAAGTCTGCAGCAGGAGCATGATGGCCACAAGGTGGGTGGCTGGATGCTGGAGTTTGTCGCCAGGGCGCGCCAGCAGCGCGAATAGGGTTGCCGGCGCGCTGTCTGCTCAGTGCAGGGTCGGCTTGCCTTCTGCGGGGCTTGCATCCATCGCCGGTGACCAGGTGCCAGTGGGCGCTGCCATGCTGGCTTTCAGCGGGCCGCCGAGCCGTTGCAGCAGCTGCCGGGCTGCAGTGAAGCTGCGGGCATGAAACTGCTCCTCAAGCGTGGCAAAGGTTTTTTCGTGCTTGCGCTTCTCGGCCCGGTCCAGGGCTTTCCAGGCATCGTGGGTGGGGATGTGCTCGGTGGCAACAAACACCTCCTGAAAAACCGCATATTCCGCGTCGTGACTAAGCTCGAAGTTGTAATGCTCCAGAATCACCTTGAGGCGGATGCAGCCCTCCACCCAGGGCATCTGCTCGTCGAGCAGGCTGGAACAGAGAACTTTCAGGTCTTCAGCCAGCTTGTCGGATACTTCTTTCTTGTGCGACTCCAGCTGTTGGCGCCGCTTCCATACCTGGCGCCACAAGTGCAGGGCATAGCCGCCCAGGGCGACCACCAGTGCAGTGCCGGCCAGAATGCTAATCAGTAGTGTGTTGTCCACGGTCAGGGCCTCGACGGGTTTCTAGAGTGGATTGTCCAGGTATTCGCCGGGTGTGAAGCTGCCCTGGCGACGTACCGGTACTTTTTTGTTGAACATCAGGCCTGTTTTCAGTTCGCCATCCAGCGAGTAGCGGATTGGCTGGTCCGGGTTTTTCAGCAGTGCGACCAGGCTCTTCACGTGGCGCCACAGGTTAGTGTGTGCACGCAGCTTGAAGTATGAACTGCCATTGGCGGGAACGGTCATCCACTGGTTGCTGTGGCCGCGGCCAAGCGAAAGGCCGTTGATATCCAGGTTGTAGCTCATGCCGCGTACCGGCAGGCTTCGGTCGTTGGGGTTGTCGATGCGGAATTCCAGCAGGAACTCCTGTTCCAGCAGGCGGGCATAGACCAGTTCAACATCTGTCAGTTGTACTTCAGGCTCGCGGAAGTCCCGGCCAAACCAGGTGCTGCAACCACTGGTGAATAAAACCAGCAGCAAAAGGGTAAGGTTGCGCACGCAGGTGCGGTATCGCGACGAAAACAGGTTGGTCACTGAATGCCCTTGAAAGAGAAAGAGGTACCGCAGAAACAGGTCTGAACCGGTAAAATACGGACTAATGCAGCTGATTGCAATAACGTCAGAATGCAACTTCAGTGGCACACAGGCAGGCGATTGGGGCTCTGCCGGTGGTTATGTTTTAATGAAGCGAATTTTTGCAGGCCGACGAATCGGCGCGGAGGTATGGCATGGATACATATGAAGTCACATTTTCCGGCCAGATGGTTGAAGGGGCTGATCCGCAACAGGTAAGGCTGGCCGTGCAGCGTCTGTTCAATGCCAGCGAGCAAACACTGGAGCAGTTCTTTTCCGGTCGCCGAATTGTGGTCAAGCGTGGTCTTGATCGTGAAACTGCCGAAAAGTATCGTCAGGTCTTTGCCAGTGCCGGTGCCCTGGTCGAGGTGACAGGTGGTGCTGTTGCCGAGCCCGCAGTGGAGCCACAGATGTCGGCTGCAGCTGCACCCGGCGTATCAGAGAGTACGGGCGCGATACCCGGGAAGGGGGAGGCGTTGCCGACGCTCAGGGTGGCTCCGCGTGACGAATACATGGCCGCATTCAGCCATGTGCAGGCGCCGGATTTCGGGCTGGCAGCAGCGGGTGAAGACCTGTTGCAAAATAAACCTGAGGTAACCGAGGTCGAGGTTGATGTATCAGGTATCAGCCTGGCCCCGGTCGGCAGCGATCTGGAGCAGTTGCCAGGTACCGAGCCTGTGGCAGTTCCTGATATTTCCCATTTGCAGCTGGAAGACCCCGAAGAGGCCTGAGCCCGTCTTGGCGCCTTGCTGGTGACGGGAAAAACCGGCACGAACGGGCAAATCCGGCTATGATGTGCCACTGAACAAATATCCAGTGGAACGAGTTGGGCGACAATGCTTACGGACGACATCAAACAGGCCATTCAGGGGGCCTATACCAGGTTTCTTGAACAGAAAGGACTCAAGGCCCGTTACGGGCAGCGCCTGATGATTGCCGAGGTGGCACGAAGCCTCGGCAATATCGAAACCGACGAGGACAACGAACGTTGTGGCGACCCGGCCGTGGTGGCGGTAGAGGCCGGCACCGGCACCGGCAAGACGGTGGCCTACAGTCTGGCATCAATCCCGATTGCCCGTGCCGCAGAAAAACGGCTGGTGATCGCCACAGCAACGGTGGCGCTGCAGGAGCAGATCGTCAACAAGGATCTGCCCGACATCATCAAGAACAGCGGCCTCAAATTCAGCTATGCACTGGCCAAGGGGCGGGGGCGCTACCTGTGCCTGTCACGGCTGGATCACTGGCTTGACAGCCATGGCCAGGAGCGGCGGCAGGCCGACATGCTGGCCGAGCAGGGTTATCACCTGGATGTCAGCGACGAGCACAAGGAGCTGTTTGGCGACATGCTTGACCGCCTGTCGCGTGGCCGCTGGGATGGTGACCGTGACAGCTGGCCCGAAGCCATCGAGGACAGCACCTGGCGCATCATTACTACCGACCATACCCAGTGCATGGGCCGGCGCTGTGGCCACTATGACAGCTGCTCTTTCTACCGGGCCCGTGAAGGGCTGGAAAAGGTCGATGTCATAGTCACCAATCACGACCTGGTGCTGGCCGATCTGGCACTGGGTGGCGGCATGGTGCTGCCGCACCCGAAAGACACCTTCTATATCTTTGACGAAGGCCATCACCTGCCGGACAAGGCCATCAATCACTTCGCCCACAGCAGTCGCCTGCAGGCCACTGCCGAATGGCTGGGCCAGACGGAAAAAAGCCTGACCCGGCTGCATGCGCAAAACCAGCTGCAGGGCGAAATGGGCAGCCTGATGGAGCAGATACCAACCCTGGCTGTCAGTCTGCGTGAACAGCACGGCTTCATGTTTGCCAGCTGTCGCGAGTTGGCCGAGTTTGCCCCGGTAGGCAACAATGAATATGAACAGCCCAGATACCGGTTTGCCGGTGGCTTGGTGCCTGAAACCTTGCGTGAGCAGGGGCTGGAGCTGAAAAAAGGCTTCATGCAGCTGGCGGATATTTTCAGCCGCATCAACGATCACCTGAAAAAGGCCATGGAGGATGACCCCGGCTCGCCGCTCGACAGCCAGCTGGCCGAGGAATGGTTCCCGCTGTTCGGCAGCCTGTACAGCCGTGCCGATGCCAGCCTGGCGCTGTGGTCGGCCTTCACCGCCGAGGATGCGGAACAGGCAGCGCCTTCGGCCCGCTGGCTGGCACTGACCGACTCGGGCGCCGACATCGAGGTCAATGCCAGTCCGATCCTGGCGGCTGAAACCCTGCGTCGCCACCTCTGGCATGCCGCCCATGGCGTGCTGCTGACTTCGGCCACCCTGACGGCACTGGGCCGCTTCGACCGTTTCAGCATGCGTGCCGGCCTGCCGGCTTCGGCACAGACCGCGGTGGTACCCAGTCCGTTCAACCATGCCGAGGCAGGCGTACTGCACGTGCCCAACCTGCACGTTGATATCCGTGATGTCGATGCGCACTCGCATGCCATCGTCGGTGCCTTGCCGGGCCTGCTGGAGCAGAACCAGAGTGCGCTGGTATTGTTCTCCTCGCGCCGCCAGATGAACGATGTCTTTGAAGCGCTCGATCGCGAATGGCGCAAACGGGTGCTGATCCAGGGCCGGCTGTCACGTCAGGAAACCCTGCAGAAGCACAGGAAACGCATCGATGATGGTGAGATCAGCGTGCTGTTCGGGCTGGCCAGCTTTGCCGAGGGTGTCGACTTGCCCGGTGACTATTGCCAGCACGTGGTGATTGCCAAGATTCCCTTTGCCGTGCCGGATGATCCGGTGGAGGCGGCGCTGGCGGAATGGATCGAGGCTCGCGGCGGCAATCCGTTCATGGAAATTGCCGTGCCGGACGCTTCACTGCGTCTGATCCAGGCCTGTGGCCGCTTGCTGCGCAGTGAGCAGGACAGGGGGCAGGTGACCATCCTTGACCGCCGTTTGGTCACCCAGCGCTATGGCAAGGCACTGCTCAACGCACTGCCGCCATTCAGGCGTATGATCGACTGACAAGGTCTTAAGGCGGTTGCTGGTTGAAGGTATGACGGAGAGGGCATGAGCAATATGACACAGGAAATCAAAGGCAGCTTCGAGCCGCAGTTCGCGCCCGTGGTGCAGCAGTTGCAGGATTTGTTGCAACAGCCGGAACAGCGCGGGGCGTCCCTCTGTGTGTACTTGCATGGACAGAAAATCATTGATGTCTGGGGCGGAGTGACTGATCGTGCGCGGCAGCAGCCCTGGCAGGAAGACACTCTGGCGAACATCTTTTCCAGCGGCAAACCGGTACTGGCGGCAGTGGTGTTGCAGCTGGTACAGGAAGGCCGGCTGGAACTGGACAGCCCAGTAGCCCGTTACTGGCCGGAATTTGGCCAGGCCGGCAAGCAGGGCATTACTGTACGAGAGCTGTTGTCACACCGCTCTGGTGTCTCCGCAATCGGTGTGCCCGTACCCGCGCCTGCGCTGTTCGACTGGCAGCAGATGGTGACTGCCATCGAGCTGCAGCAGCCCTGGTGGACGCCGGGAGCCGCCCACGGCTATGCCCCCATGACCTACGGCTGGATGTTGGGCGAGCTGGTACGCAGGGTTGAAGGGCAGATGCCTGGCGAGGTGATTGCCCGGCGCGTGGCGCAACCGCTCGGGCTGGAGCTGTATGTTGGCCTGAAGCCGGAACAGCTGTCACGGGTCAGTGATGTCTCGCGTATCAAGAACGCCATTGGTGACGAGGTGGCGCAGCGTCTGTATGCGCGCATGCTGCAGCCCAAGACCCTGACCGGCAAGGCCTTCACCAATCCGCCCTCGATGATGACCAGCAGCAACAAGCTCGAGTGGCGCATCATGCAGCAGCCGGCAGCCAATGCCCATGCGAGTGCCCGTGCACTGGCCGGTTTCTATGCTGGCCTGTTGCAGGGCAGTCTGCTGGATATGGAACTGTTACGGGAAATGCAGCAGGAGCACAGTCACGGCATGGACCGCACCTTGCTGGCTGGTACCCGCTTCGGGCTGGGCTGCATGCTGGATCAACAGGAGCAGGCCTATGCCAGCTATGGGCTGGGACCGCAGACCTTCGGTCATCCGGGAGCCGGCGGTACCCTGGGTTGCGCCGACCCGGAGCACGGGCTGGCGGTCGGCTTTGTCACCAACAGCATGGATGCCTACGTGATGATGGACCCGCGCGTGCAGGAGCTGAATCGCAGCCTGCTGGCCTGTCTTTAAGCGTGCAGGCCGGGGTGGCCCAGCTGTCTTGGGCCATGTTTATGTAAGCAAAGAAACAGGCACGCCAGCCAGATTCGATGTGCCTGATGTGCGCCCATGGAACCTGCAGGAACGGTGCTGACAGAAACAAAAAAGCCGCAACTCGTTGAGAGTGCGGCTTTTTCATTTTCGAACTACTGACAATGCTGAAAGTTGGTGCGGACAGAGAGATTCGAACTCTCACACCTCGCGGCGCCAGAACCTAAATCTGGTGTGTCTACCAATTCCACCACGTCCGCAATTGACGCTGGCTCCCTGCAGGACAGGGAGCCGGAATATGGGGTGGACGATGGGGATCGAACCCACGACCACAGGAATCACAATCCTGCGCTCTACCGACTGAGCTACGCCCACCATATCGGTTACTTGACCTTGCACCCAATGGCGCGCCCGGCAGGACTCGAACCTGCGACCATCCGCTTAGAAGGCGGATGCT
>CAZKTB010000044.1:0-1269 GCA_964555485.1 uncultured Thiopseudomonas sp.
TGCCGCTGCGCACGCTGCTGGAAGCGGTGATCTGCATGGCCAACGGGCCGGGCGGCAGCATCTATCTGGGGGTCGAGGATAACGGCAGCATCAGCGGCCTGCATCCGGACCATTGTGATTTGAAACTGCTGGAGCGGCTGATCTCTCACTACACCAGACCGCACTTCCATGTGCAGGTACACCCGCTGCTGGTCGAGGGTCTGGTGATTGCCCAGGTACAGGTGCCGGTCAGCCCCGTGCCCATTGCCACCCACGATGGTGTGTACCGGCGGCGTCAGCTGCAAAACGGCAACGGCGAGCCCGAGTGCGTGCGCTTCAGGCCTGCGCGCAAAGCAAAGAAGGCGTCAATGTCTGAATGGCCTGAAAATGGCTCAGAAACACCTGCCCGTTCAGATGCTGCAGAAAGTCGCTGCGTTGCAGGCGATCCATCACCGGCCCCTTGATCTCGGAAAAGTGAAAGCCTACTCCCGCCGACTGCAGGCGTTCATTGATGGCCTCGAGGCTTTCCAGCGCACTGGCATCTATGCTGTTGATGGCCGAACACTGCAGCACCACATGTTTCAAATCGGCATTGCGCGCCACCGCCTCGTTGATGCGGTCTTCCAGCGCCCGGGCATTGGCAAAATACAGGCTTTCGTCCACCCGCAGGCTGACCAGTGATGCGTCGGTAAGTACCGGATGGCGCAGCACATTGCGGAAGTGCTCGGTACCTGGCATCAGTCCCACCTCGGCAATGTGCGGGCGGCTGGTACGCCACAGGTAAAGCACCAGTGACAGGCCGACGCCGGCAATCAGCCCGGCCTCTACTCCCACCAGCAAAGTGACCAGCAGGGTCGCCGCCACGGCGGCAAAGTCGGCCTTTGAATAGCGCCAGGTGTGTTTGAGAATGCTGAAGTCCACCAGCGACAGCACCGCCACCACAATGGTCGCGGCCAGGGTGGCATGGGGCAGATAATAAAGCGCCGGCGTCAGCAACAATGAGGCCAGCGCAATACCCACAGCGGTGAAGATTCCGGCTGCAGGAGTACGGGCACCGGCATCAAAGTTGACCACCGAACGGGCAAAGCCACCGGTGACCGGAAAGCCGCCACTGAAGGCAGCACCGACGTTGCTGGCACCAAGGGCGACCAGCTCCTGATCCGGCTCGATACGCTGGCGACGCCGTGCCGCCAGTGTCTGGCCCACGGAGACCGACTCGACAAAGCCAACCACGCTGATCAGCAATGCCGGCATCCACAGCTGTTGCCAGAGTGCGCCATCAAACGAGGG
>CAZKTB010000044.1:1369-10660 GCA_964555485.1 uncultured Thiopseudomonas sp.
AGAATCACCTTGAGCTGGCTGAAGGCGATCAGGATGCCGGAGGCGGAAATGAAGCCGGAAATCACCGGGTGGCTGAGGAAGTTGGCCAGAAAACCCAGCCGTAGAAAGCCCATCACCAGCAGCATCAGCCCGGAAATGAAAGCCAGTGCAATGGCTGCCTCCCAATAGTGGGGCGAGCCGGACTCGGCAAACTGGCCGATCGCCGCCGCCGTCATCAGCGACACCACTGCCACCGGCCCCACCGCCAATACCCGACTGGAGCCGAACAGCGCATAGAGCACCAGTGGTGCGATGCTGGCGTAGAGTCCGGTTTCCGCCGGCAGGCCGGCCAGCATGGCGTAGGCCAGGCTTTGCGGAATCAGCATCAGGGTGACGATCAGCGCCGCCAGCAGGTCGCTGCCCAGGGTGGCGCGATCATAGTCACGGCCCCAGTCGAGCACCGGCAAACCGGGCAACCAGCGGCGCCAGCTGTTGCGCTCCCTCTGTTCCTGTTTCATATGCTGCTGCATTCCGATTATTGCTACGAAGCTGCTTCGGCAGTGGCCGGCACTGCCCTGACACCAGGACAGACCACCAGCTGATCGCTTTGGCTGCCAAGCCGACCTTGGCCAGCCAGCGCCTGCAGGCGGCCGCGCATGGCGTTCAGGTCATAACCGGCACTTGCGGCAAGCTGCAATATCTCATCGGTATCACGCTTGCCGGCTTCGGCCAAAGCCCAGAGCACTACCGAGCGGGTTCCGCTCCGGCAGTAGGCCAATATCGGCTCCGGCAAGGCCTTGAGCACCTGGGCCATCTGCAGCGCCTGATTGTCCTGCACCTGGCCGGATACCACCGGCAGACAGAACACCTGCAATCCCCGCATCACGGCAGCGCGCTCGATATCGAGATAGGTCGGCTGGCCTGCCACTTCGTTGTCCGGCCGGTTGCAGACAATGGTGCGATAGCCGGCATCGGCAATGGCATCCACATCGGCGGCAGAAATCTGGTCGGCCACGGCCAGGGCCGGAGTGAGTTGGCGAATGATCATGGATGGTTCCTGAGTATGAAAATGGTCAAATAGGCAAGATCTTGATGGCACTTGGTCAAACGAACCTTGTCAATCACAGCTGTCATCCTGCGCGAAGTGAAGCCTGGTCGCAGGATCCACAAGCTCTGGATTCCTATACCTGTGCGAAGGGGCTTGCCCCTGAGAATCGTTGCAACCGTAAATTCCGGGACAGATCGCAAGCCCTCAGGGGTAAGTCACTGCGTACAAGAACATGGCAACGAGGTTCCGGCAGCAGGTTCTCTACAGCTGATTCAGCGGAATCTTGATATAGGCCACACCGTTGTCCTCTTCCGGCGGGAAGTGGCCGGCGCGCATGTTGATCTGCACCGAAGGCAGGATCAGTACCGGCATCTCCAGGCCGGCATCACGGGTCTCGCGCATCTGCACGAAATCATCCTCGCTGATACCCTCACGGACATGGATATTGGCGGCGCGCTGCTCGGCGATCGAGCTGATGTACTTCAGCTCGCGACCGTCCGGCTGGTAGTCGTGACACATGTAAAGCACTGTATCTTCCGGCAGGCTCAGCACCTTCTGGATCGAACGGTACAGGGTACGCGCATCACCACCGGGAAAATCGCAACGGGCGGTTCCGAAGTCGGGCATGAACAAGGTATCGCCAATGAAAGCGGCACGCGCACTGCCATCGGTCACCACATAGGTCATGCAGGCCGGTGTGTGGCCCGGAGTGTGCATGGCGGTCAGTTGCAGGCCGCCAATGGCCAGCTCGTCACCGTCTTTCAGCAAGCGGTCAAACTGGCTGCCGTCACGGGCAAACCTGGTGCCGGCATTGAACAGCTTGCCAAAGGTGTTTTGCACTGTGGTGATCTGTTCGCCAATGGCCAGCTTGCCGCCAAGCTGCTCCTGCAGATAGGGCGCGGCAGACAGGTGGTCGGCATGCACATGGGTTTCCAGCAGCCACTCCACGGTGGCACCCAGCTCGCGGACACGGGCAATCAGCTTGTCGGCCGATTCCGTACTGGTGCGACCGGACTTCGGGTCGTAGTCCAGCACGCTGTCGATCAGGGCGCAGCGGTTGCTGGCAGCGTCCAGTACCAGATAGCTCAGGGTCCAGGTGGCGGGATCGAAAAACCCTTCCACCTGCAGTTTGGCAGTGCTCATATTGACCTCCAACTATTTAGTGAAACAGGAAGGCTTTGAATGACTGCACGCAATGCGGGCCAGCCATTCAGAGCCGCCCGGGGAAACCGGCTCCGGATGGAGCCGGCTGTTCCGGTCGTCCCGGCCGGGCCGGGACTGGCGGATTACAGGGACTTGGTGGAATAGTACCAGTCCACAGTATTGTAGCCTTCGCCGGCAATGCGCTTGGCAACGGCATCGCTGGTCTTGGGCGGAGGAACGATCACGTCCTGGCCAGGCTTCCAGCCTTCCGGAGTGGCCACACTGTTGGCCTCGGAGGTCTGCAGGGCCTCCAGCAGACGGACAAACTCGTCAATGCTGCGACCGTTGGTCATCGGGTAGTAGACCATGGCGCGCATGATGCCTTCCGGGTCGATGATGAAGGTGGCACGTACCGCCTGGGTATCGGCTGCGCCGGGGTGTACCATGCCGTAGGCACTGGCGACTTCCATCTTGATGTCATCGATGATCGGGAACGGAATCTCGACCCCGAACTTCTCCTGGATGCTCTGGGTCCAGGCCAAGTGGGAGTAGACGCTGTCGATGGACAGGCCGATCAGCTCACAGTTCATCTCGGCAAACTTGGGCGCCGCCTTGGCAAAGGCGATGAACTCTGTGGTGCACACCGGAGTAAAGTCGGCCGGGTGGGAGAACAGGATCAGCCACTTGCCCTTGTAGTCGTCCAGGCTTTTTACGCCGTGGGTGGTATTGGCCTCGAAGGCAGGAGCCGCTTCGTTCAAACGTGGAAAGGTGGATACTTGGTTCTGGTTTTCCATGTTGCTAACCTCTGGGTTGGTTGGTTTACGGAACTCACTTTACTAATCATCAATATATTTATCTATATATAATATTTAATAACCGCAATAGCCGAAAACTATTGCCCGCAACCTTTCCATAGTAAAAACGGCAATTAGAGAAACCCGATGACTGACAAACCCTATCCCCGTCCAGCCGTCTCGGCCGTCATTGTCGAGCAGGGACGCGTACTGCTGATCCGCCGCGGGCATGATCCTGGCGCCGGCTGGCTGACCTTTCCCGGTGGCAAGGTGGAATGGGGCGAGACGGCAGAGCAGGCGCTGATCCGTGAAGTGCTGGAAGAAACCGGCCTGCAAGTGCAGCCACTAAAGCTGCTGGCCTGCAGCGATCTGCTGCAACGGGATGCGGATGGCAAGCTGCTGCAGCACTTTGTCATCCTGACCTGGAACTGCCGTCGTACCGGCGGCACGCTCAGGGCCGGCAGTGATGCTGCAGAAACCATCTGGCTGGATGCCGAACAGCTCTGCAACGCCAGCGGCATGCCGGACAACGTACGCACGCTGGGGCTGCAGGCCCTTGGCAGCAAAATGCACGAAGAACCTGCCAAAACACTGCTGTAAGCTCAGCCCAAGGTACTACTGCAAACCCCGATCCGAACTTTGTTTAACCAGTGACATTATATTAGTATGACGGCCTCGTCCTGTTCATGGACAAAATTCCAGACATAGCGACCTTGCTGGCTTGCAGCAAGCATGGATAGGGCTCGCCCATGCATTTCAGCCTCACCCGTACTACCGGCTTTCTGGCCCTGACTGTTTGCATACAGCAAGCTGTAGCTGCTGATTCCGTAGCGGACAACACGACCCGTCTGCTTGATCTGTCACTGGCCGAACTGATCAACACCCCGATAATTACCGCTTCGCGCAGCGCAGAAAGCCGCGACCAGACTCCGGCACACATCATGGTGATCAGCCGTGAACAGATCCGTGAGCGCCGCTACAAAAACCTGGCCGATCTGCTCGAAGACATGCCAGGTGTCGATTTTCAGCGCGGTACCAAGTCATCCCAGTTCAACCAGTTCACTGTGCAGGGCAATCTTGGGCCGAACCGCCTGCTGGTACTGCTGGATGGCGTGCGCATCAGCCAGCCATCGGCCGGCAGCTATCCGGTTGCGGAAAACCTGGCACTCTACCAGGCCAAGCAGGTCGAATTTCTCTATGGTCCTGCCGCCGCTCTCTATGGTGCAGATGCGGTATCAGGTGTGGTCAACATCATTACCGAAGCCGGCAACCAGGCCGATGGCAGCTGGTTCTCCGTTGGTGGCGGCAGCTTCAACAGCCGTGAATATTCCTTCATGTCAGGCCTTACCGGCGAAAACAATGTCAGCCTGGCCGTCGGCGCCCACTGGCAGGAGTCCGATCGGGCCCGCCTCGACAAGAAGTACAAGTCCTACTTTAAAAAAGTTGATATAGGTACCAGTGGCAGCAGTTCTTTCATTCCTGCCGCCGAGCGTGAACGCTACCGTGGCGAAACCAGCAGCCACAGCCTGTTTGCCCGGCTGGACTGGGACGAGCAGCTGACCCTTGGCTACTACCGTCACCACTTTACCGGTCTGACCAGCACCACCGACCCCTATGCGACCACACGCTACAGCAGCAAGGCGCGCTGGATGACCACCTCCGATACCCTGTTCGGACAGTACCGGTTTGCGCTGACGGACAGCCTGAAGAGCCAGCTGCAGCTGGACTATTCACGCATGGAGGTGGACCCGCGCTCGCATTACAACAACAGATACAACGACTTCACGCCACACTACTCCTACAGCTACGGCCGGCGCATCAGCATCGAGCAAAGCTTTGACTGGAGCTGGAGCCAATACCAGCAGGTCCAGTTCGGCCTGGGAGCACAGCATTTCAAGGCCATCGAAGGCGGTTCGCTGCCGGCCAAATACAGTACCGGCAAGGCTCCCGGCAAGCAGGACATGCTGTATCCGAACACCACCTTGCCGATGCACATTCCCCACAGCCGCAGTGAAAGCTATTACGGCTACACCCAGCTGCTGTCCGAATGGAGCGACAGCCTGTCGACCACCGTGGGTTTCCGCTTTGATCACCACACGATTTACGGCGACAGCTTCAACCCGCGCCTTGGCCTGGTGTGGAAACCGCAGGACCGGCACCTGTTCAAGCTGATGTATGGCGAAGCCTTCCGCGCACCTTCGGCCAATGAAAGCCTTAGCAGTTACGGGGCTTTCAGTGGCAAAAGTGATAACGGCCTGTATGAAGGCCATTACTTCCGCATCGCCAACCCCGACCTGAAACCGGAAAAAACCCGCACTCTGGGCCTGGTCTGGGAGTGGCGGCCGCTACGCAACCTGAACCTGATCAGCAACCTGTATCACAGCCGCATCACTGACCTGATCGTTACCGGCAAGCGTGAAAACAACACCACAGTGATACCTGGTGCAATACTGAAAAACACCAGTCAGAAGATCAACGCTGGTCGCCAGTATCAGAATGGTCTGGATCTGAGCGCACAGTGGCGTTTCCGTCTTGGCGACAACTGGAGCGGCGACCTCTGGGCCAGCGCCGGCTGGATACATGGCCGCATCAAGGAGGGTGACGTAGACCGCAAGATTCCCTACGTCGCCAAATACCGCTTCAAAGCCGGCACCACCCTGCGCTACCGGGACATGCTCACCATCACGCCCAAGCTACGCTGGAGCGGCAGTGTGACCAACGGACGGACAAGACCGCCAGAAAGCGGAGCAGGCCTGCCACCGGCAAGCTGCAACAGCAGCCAAAAAGCTCCGCAGCGCTGCGCCACACCCGGCTACGCGGTACTGGATACCCACCTGGGCTGGCACAACATCCTGCACAGCCCGGCCAGCCTGTGGCTGGACGTGTACAACCTGACCGACAAACGCTATTACGCCGCTGCCGGTTCGGGTGACCACACCTTCTGGGACATGCCACAACAGCCAAGGGCCTGGGTCCTGTCGCTGGAGTGGCACTTCTGACCATGCGTTCGGGACTTCGGACCTTTGCTGCACGCCTTGCGCTGGCCCTGCTTCTGGCTGGCCAGACTCTGGCTGCCGGTGCTGCAGACACGGCCGTGTCCGAATATGCGGTCAAATCCGCGCTGTTGCTGAAACTGAGCCGCTTCGTCTACTTCCCGGAGCAGGAGCAGGAACAACCACGGCAGCTCTGCGTGCTGGGCCAGAATCCCTTCGGCAATATCCTGCAGCAGCTCAATCAGGCATCCGGCACAGCCAACCAGCTGCGGCTGAAATTCCTGTACAGCGCACAGCAGAGCGGAGGCTGTCATTTTGTCTTTATCAGCCAAAGCGAGCGCCGCAAGCTCGGTCTCATCCTCAGACAGCTGGAAGAGCAGGCCCTGGTTACCATTTCCGATATTCGTGGTTTTACCCGCAGCGGCGGCATGCTCGAACTGTCGCTGGCCGGTGAGCAGGATACCCAGCTGAACATCTTCATCAACCGGCAGGCGGCCCGCCAGCAGGGCATCAGCTTCAACGCCCAGCTGCTGCGACTGGCAATCCTGGTCAATGAAGAGACGGAGCCGGAACCATGACCTTCAGGCATATTTATCACAAGCTGCTGGTGCTGTTTTCCCTGGCGATCACCCTCTCGGTGCTGCTGGTATTGGCGCTGACGGTCTGGCTGCAAACCCACCTGATTCGTGACGAATGGCGCAATTCGCTACAGGCCCAGGCCAGTCTGGTAGCCAACAACAGCCAGGCAGCCATCGAGTTCCAGGATCCGCGCGAGGGTCGCCGCCTGCTGCGCTCGCTGGAAAACAACCCGGCCATCCTGCAGGCCAGTTTCTATATAGATGCCAACCATATCCTGTTTGCCCGCTACCGCTCGCCAGAGCTGGATGAAAATCTGCAGTTCAATGATGCGCCACCACGCCCTGGCGAACACTTCAGATTCAGTGACAAAAGGCTACTGGTGTGGGCGTCCATCCCGGGCAACAGCAATGATGCCCGTCTGGAAATCATCAGCAGCCTGGCACCCATGCATCAGGCCATACGGGAAACGGCAAGCAAAACCGCACTCTATCTATCGGCACTGCTGATCGCACTGCTGGCACTGGCCTACCAGGCAGCCCGCCGGCTGGCATCGCCACTCCAGGAGTTGAGCAGCCTGACCACCGAAATGGCCCAGAACCCGCAGCTAGCCAAACGCTTTCGCGTACGTGGCGATGACGAGCTGGCACTGCTGGGCAGCAGTTTCAATCACATGATCGACTCCTTGCAGGCACGTGATCGCGAGCTGGAAAGCTACCGCCTGGATCTGGAAGAGCTGGTGGAGCGACGGACTCGCGAGCTGGTAATCGCGGTGAACGATGCCAACGAGGCAAGCCAGGCCAAATCGGACTTCCTGGCACGCATGAGCCACGAAATCCGCACTCCCATGAATGCCATTGTCGGGCTTGGCCAGCTACTGCTCAAAAGCGGTCTGAACGAACGTCAGCGTCAGCAACAGGAACAGGTGCTTTCGGCGTCGAACATGCTGCTGGCACTGATCAACGACATTCTGGATTACTCCCGCATTGAAGCCGGCAAGCTGGAAATCGAGCAGATCCCCTTCTCGCTGGAACAGGTGCTGCATGATGTAACCAGCCAGCTGGCCCTGCGGGCCCAGCAACGCGGACTGGAATTGCTGCAGTATCAAGCGGCAGATATCCCCGGACAGGTCCTGGGTGACCCGCTCCGCCTGCGCCAGGTGCTGATCAACCTGATCAACAACTCGATCAAGTTCACCGCACAGGGCGAAGTGATTGTCCGGGTCAAACGCGTCAGCCTGCCCGACAGCAACCGCGACTGGCTCAGGTTCAGCGTGCAAGATACCGGCATGGGCATACCAGAGGACAAGCAAAAACTGCTGTTTACCCCGTTCACCCAGGTGGATGACAGCATCACCCGGCGCTTTGGCGGTAGCGGGCTCGGACTGGCCATCTGCCACCAACTGGTCGGACTGATGGGCGGCCTGATCAGGGTCTACAGCCAGCCGGGGATCGGTAGCCTGTTCACTTTCGATATCCCCTGTTGCGAATCCGGCGAACGGCGTCAGCACTGGCTGCCCGAGCCGGCACTGCACCAGCAGCGGATCCTGGTCATTGATGACAACGCCAGTGCACGGGCAATTCTGCAAGCCATGCTGACAGACCTGGGCATGCGCAGCCAGACCGCTGCCAGCGGCAAGCAGGGCCTGCAAATACTGCAGCAGGCCAGTGCCGCGGGTGATCCCTTCCGGCTGGTCCTGCTCGACTGGCTGATGCCTGGAATGGACGGAATCGAGACCGCCCGTCACATGCAGGAGATGCTGCAAGGACAGGTTGCGACAATCCTGATGGTCACCGCCGGCAGCTATGAAAAGCTCGACGGGCTGACCGAAAACAGCGGCTTGCAGCATATCCTGACCAAGCCGGTCAGCCGCTCCATGCTGCAGGACAGCCTGCTTGAATGCCTTGGCCATCGCGGAGAGAGCCTGCCCGACGGCCAGCTCGACAGCCATGCTCGTTACGACTTCAGCCTCATCCGCCATGCACGCATTCTGCTGGTGGATGACGTTGAACTGAACCGCCTGGTAGCACTGGCACTGCTGGAAGAAACCGGGGTACAGGTGGACACCGCAGAAAACGGCCTGCAAGCTGTGACAATGGCGGAAGAAAATGATTACGACCTGGTGCTGATGGATATCCAGATGCCGGAAATGGATGGCCTGACCGCCACCCGCGAAATACGCAAACGCCCGTGGCTGCAGCAGCTGCCGATCCTGGCGATGACCGCCCACGTCCGCGAGCCGGATCGCGAGCAGAGTCTTGCCGCCGGCATGAATGAGCACCTGGCAAAACCGGTCGATCAGGATGAGCTGTACCGCGCCCTGTTCAAATGGATTCCGCACCAGAGTCCCGACCCGCATATTGCACAGCAAGAGCGGCCGGCAGCAGCAAGCAGCCTGCCGGAGCTGCCAGAGCTGGATACCGTCAAAGGACTGGCACACTGCATGAACCGGCCTGATCTCTATCTTCGCATCCTGTCCGGCTTCCCTGCCGAGTTTGGCGCAACCACGGAAAGCATCAACGCCGCGATTGCCCGGGAGGAATGGGAGTTGGCCCGACGACTCGCCCATTCGCTCAAGTCTGCGGCGGCCACCATGGGAGCAGATAGCCTGGCCGATCTGGCACAGGCAATCGAGCTGCAGCTGGCAGAGCAGCAACAGCCCGATGCCACGCTGTTGAATGACATGGATACCCAGCTGCAACTGCTGTGCAGGCAATTGCAGGCAATCGGGCCCACAGCCGCGACAAAGCCTGCAGCA
>CAZKTB010000045.1:0-5616 GCA_964555485.1 uncultured Thiopseudomonas sp.
TGGATGGCGGAAATGCAGTTTTTGCAGGAGCAAAAAACTGCCTTGTAGGCTCCACAGCGCGATCCATGGCGTTTAGGGTTTGCTCTACCCATACCCCGGCGCTGCCGAGGGTTATGTGCATTCATACGGTAGTGCAAACGGTTTAAAACAGCTGCTTGCGCTCGGTGGATGAGGGAATGTTCAGGCCCTCGCGATATTTGGCGATGGTTCGGCGTGCCACCTGGATGCCCTGTTCGGCCAGCAGTGCGGCGATCTTGCTATCGCTGAGCGGTTTTTGCGGGTTTTCCGCCGCCACCAGTTGCTCGATCATGGCGCGGATGGCAGTGGACGAACATTCGCCACCCTGGTCAGTGCCGACATGGCTGGAGAAAAAATACTTCAGCTCGAAAATGCCGCGCGGGGTGTGCATGTATTTTTGTGTAGTGGCGCGCGAGATGGTCGATTCATGCATCTCGATAGCCTCGGCGATGTCGGCCAGTATCATGGGCTTCATGGCCACAGGACCGTGCTCGAAGAAGTCCAGCTGACGCTTGAGGATTTCGCTGGATACCTTGAGCAACGTTTCGTTGCGGCTGTGCAGGCTGCGGATGAACCAGCGTGCTTCCTGCAGCTGATTGCGCATGAAGGTGTTGTCCTCGCTGTTGTCGGCACGGCGAATGTAACTGGCATAAAGCGAGTTGATGCTCAGGCGCGGGGCGACTTCAGGGTTCAGCTCGACCATCCAGCGGTCCTTGTCCTTGCGTACGATCACGTCCGGCACTATGTATTCGGCGGCGCTTTCCTCAATATGCGAACCGGGGCGGGGGTCGAGGCTCTGGATCAGCTGCACCACTTCGTGCAACCTGTTCTCGTCCATGCGTGTCACCCGCATCAGGCGGCTGTATTCGCGGCTGCCCAGCAGCTCCAGGTGCCTGTCACAAAGCTGGCGCGCTTCGGCCAGGTGTGGAGTGTCCTTGTCCAGATGAGCCAGCTGCAGCAGCAGGCACTCGCGCAAATCCCGGGCACCCACACCAGTAGGTTCGAACTGCTGAATGTGGGCCAGCATGTCCTCCAGCTCCTCAAGGTTGAACTTGAATGCGGGATCGAACCCTGCCTGCAATTCTTCCAGGCTGCCTTCCAGATAGCCGTCTTCGTTGATGCTGTCGATCAGGGCGGTGGCCAGATACTCCTGGCGATCACTCAGGCTGGACAGGTTGAGCTGCCATAGCAGATGGTCCTGCAGGCTGGTACCGCTGGCGGTGGTGGCAGTGAAGTCCCAGTCGTCATCGCTGGCAACCGGCAGGTTGCTGGCGCTGGTCTGGTAAATGTCTTCCCATGAGGTATCAACTGCAAGCTCGTCCGGGATGCGCTCAAGGTCGGCAGTGTTTTCGCCACTATCAGTATGTTCGGGGGCGGGAGGCTCCTGCGGGTCAGGCTTTTTTTCGCCGGCTTCAGGGTTTTCTGCAGCTTCAGCCAGAGGATCAGTATCGCCGGTGTGTCCGTCGGCATCGGCGTCGTCCTGGCGTTCCAGCATGGGGTTGGATTCCAGTGCTTCGCGGATTTCGTCCTGCAGGTCCAGGGTGGACATCTGTAACAGACGTATGGCTTGCTGCAGCTGCGGGGTCATCGTCAGCTGCTGGCCCATTTTGAGGACGAGCGAGGCTTTCATGGATACAGGCAATCTCCCGGTGATTGTGCCGTCGAAACAAGCCGGCGGCTTATGCAAGATATATGCCTGAAATTATCCGATTTGACCAGTCTTGACAAATTTGTTGCAACGGCTGGCCGTGAACCGGCTAGCCGGATTGTGACTTGGCAGGAGTGGGATTGCTGCGGCAGGCACCGCTTTTACAGGCGGAAGTCCTGTCCCAGGTAGACCTTGCGTACGGTACGGTTGTCCATCACTTCCTGCGGGGTGCCGGAGGCAATGATGGTGCCCTCGTTGACGATGTAGGCGGTTTCGCAGATGTCGAGGGTTTCACGTACGTTGTGGTCGGTGATCAGTACGCCGATGCCCTTGTCGCGCAGGTGCTGGATGATCTGTTTGATGTCGCCGACAGAGATGGGGTCGACGCCGGCAAATGGCTCGTCCAGCAGAATGAACTTGGGGTTGGTAGCCAGTGCGCGGGCGATTTCCACGCGACGGCGTTCACCACCGGACAGGCTCATGCCGGCGCTGTTGCGGATGTGGGTGATGTGGAATTCCTGCAGCAGGTTTTCCAGCTGTTCCTGGCGTTGTTGCTTGTTCAGGTCCTTGCGCAGTTGCAGGATGGCCATGATGTTGTCGTGCACGCTGAGCTTGCGGAAGATCGAGGCCTCCTGCGGCAGGTAGCCCAGGCCGGCAGTGGCGCGGCCGTGCATGGCGACATGGCTGAGATCCTGGCTGTCGATGCTGATACGGCCATGGTCGGCCCGCACCAGACCGACAATCATGTAGAAACAGGTGGTCTTGCCGGCGCCGTTGGGGCCGAGCAGGCCGACCACCTGGCCGCTTTCAATGCTCAGGCTGACATCTTTGACCACCTGGCGACCCTTGTAGGATTTGGCCAGATTTTCCGCAATCAGGGTGCTCATTCTTCGCTGGTTCCGCTTTTCTTCTTGGGCTGGATCACCATGTGTACCCTGGGTTCGGGCTGGCTGACACTGCCTGGTTTGGCGCGGCCGACATTCACCTGTTCCTGCTTGATGTTGTAGGTGATCTTCTCGCCACGGGTGGTGTTGCCGCTCTGGCTTACCTTGGCCTGGTCAGTAATGACAATGGTGTCCCTGGGCATGAAGTACTCAATGGTATTGCCCCAGGCCTTGAGCAGGTCATCTCCCTCTTTGGGCACCTGCTCGTAGTAGGCCTGACTGCCGACCGACTTGAAATACTCGACATCGCCGGTTTTGCCCTGGACCAGGGTGACGGTGTGGCCGGTGATTTTCAGGGTGCCCTGGGTGATGACCACGTCACCACGGTAGATGGCAGTGCCTTTTTTGTCGTCCAGGTCGGCAGTATCGGCCTGGATATGGATCGGCTGTTCGCTATCCGAAGGCAGGGCGCTGGCCAGGCCCGGCAGCAGCAGGCAGCCGGCAAGCAGGAGGGCGGAAAGATTATTCGGTTTCATAACGTCCTCTGACGGTAGAGCGCAGGTGCACGGTACCCTGTTTCAGGTAAGCGTCCATGCCGCTGGCGGTAGTTACGCCCTGGGCGCTGTCAATTTGTACGGGAAGACCGGTAAATGCATGGTCGGTATCGGGCAGATAGGTCAGGTGTTCGGTAGCCAGGGTAAATGGGCGGCCCCGGGCATCGGTGCGTTCCACCCGCACCTGCTCGAACAGCTGGATCTCGTTGCCGTCCGGACCGGCTTCGCCACGCAGGCCATGGATGTGCCAGGGAAATTCGGTACCCCGGTGCAGATGCAGGTCAGGACTGGTCATCAGGCTGATGTCGGTTTCCTGCACATGGTCGACCCGTTCGGCGGTGAATTCGTAGTGTAGCAGCCCTTCGTCGTTGAGCTGCGTAGTGTGACTGTTGGTCATGTAAAAGTCGATGGTCTGCTCGCCGTCTTCGCCGGTGGAGCGGCGGTCGAGGATGTCCGTGTCCGGGCTCCAGTAGCCAAGGGCAGCCACCAGCAGGGCGGCCGGCAGCAGCAGAACCCAGCTGCGGGCTGCTTTTCTGCGATCACGCAAGGGGCGGGCCATGCCGTTAACCTACAGGTAAGCCTGGCGGGCCGCATCCAGCTTGCCCTGGGCATGCAGGATGAACTCGCAGAGTTCGCGGGCTGCGCCTTCACCGCCGCGCAGACTGGTGACGGCATCGGCGTGCTGGCGCACGAAGCTGTTGGCATTGGCCACGGCCACACCCAGACTGACGCAGCGGATGGCCGGCAGGTCGGGCAGGTCATCGCCGAGGTAGGCGACGTCGCTATACTCCAGTTTTAGTTCTGCCAACACTTCGTCCAGTGCGGTGCGCTTGTCTTCACGGCCCTGGATCAATGTGGGGATGCCCAGATTGTTGGCGCGGTTCTTTACCACCTCGGAGGTGCGGCCGGTGATGATTGCGGTCTGGATGCCGTTGCTCATCAGCATCTTGATGCCCTGGCCGTCCAGGGTGCTGAAACTCTTGAACTCGGTACCGTCGGGCAGGAAGTTGAGGCGACCGTCGGTCAGTACGCCATCAACGTCAAAGACCACCAGGCGTACCTTGCGTGCCCGCTCCAGCAGGTCGATATTGTTGGTGTCGAGCATTACATCACTCCGGCACGCAGCAAGTCGTGCATGTTGAGGGCGCCAATGGCCTGTTGTTGATCGTTGACCACCGGCAGCGAGTTGATCTTGAAGTCCTGCATGATCTTCAGCGCTTCGGCAGCCAGCATTTCCGGGCGGGCGGTCTTGCCGCCAACGGTCATTACATCGTCGATGATGGCGTTGCGGGTGTCCAGACCGCGATCCAGTGCGCGGCGCAGGTCGCCATCGGTGAAAATGCCGGCTAGGGTGCCGTTGTCATCCAGAATCAGCGTCATGCCCAGGCTTTTGCGGGTCATTTCCAGCAGTGCCTCGCGCAGCGGCACGCCACGGCTGACAGCCGGCAGCTCGTCATCGCTGTGCATTACATGTTCGACCTTGAGCAGCAGGCGGCGGCCCAGTGCACCACCAGGGTGCGAGAAGGCGAAGTCTTCCGGGGTGAAGCCGCGGGCTTCCAGCAGGGCCAGCGCCAGGGCGTCACCCAGCACCAGACTGACGGTGGTGGATGAGGTCGGAGCCAGGTTCAGCGGGCAGGCCTCTTTTTCCACGCCGGCATCCAGATTGACGCTGGCGCTTTGCGCCAGAATCGATTGCGGATTGCCGGTCATGCTGATCAGCGGGATGTCCAGACGCTTGATCAGTGGCAGCAGGGTAACAATTTCGCTGGTAGTACCCGAGTTGGACAGGGCCAGCACCACGTCACTGGCGGTGATCATGCCCATGTCGCCATGACTGGCTTCGGCCGGGTGCACGAAAAAAGCCGGTGTACCTGTGCTGGCCAGGGTGGCGGCAATCTTGCGGCCGACATGACCGGACTTGCCCATGCCGACCACAACGACGCGGCCGGGGCAGTCCAGAATCAGTTGACAGGCATGGGCGAAGCCCTCGTCAATACGTGCGGACAGATCGGCAATGGCCGCCTGCTCCAGTTCTATGGTGCGCTGTGCCGACTCGATCAGGCGGCTGGCGGGAATTTTGGTCATCTTGTTCATGCTTGGAAAATAAAATGAGGATTATATGTCAAAACCCTTGCCGGCTTATAGTCCCGGCGCAGTGACAGGGTGGTAAAAGCCGGTTTGTCCTGTTCCAGGCAGTGGTAATTTCGTGTGGAGCTTTAGCTGGGAAGGGCACGGTGGTACCATTAGCCCCTTTATCCACACCGGTTGTTGCCGGTTATTCACGGGAACGGAACGGATCCATGATCACTGAAACTGACTGCGCTATTGAACTGAAGGATATGACCTTCAGGCGTGGAGAACGTGCCATCTTTGAGGGCATTGATCTGCACATACCGCGCGGCAAGGTTACCGGCATCATGGGGCCGTCAGGCTGTGGCAAGACCACCTTGCTGCGCCTGATTGCCGCCCAGCTCAAGCCCCATGGCGGCGAGATTCTGGTCAACGGCCAGAA
>CAZKTB010000045.1:5716-10579 GCA_964555485.1 uncultured Thiopseudomonas sp.
GTGGCGCTGGCCCGGGCGATTGCGCTGGACCCGGATATCCTGCTGTATGACGAGCCCTTTGTTGGTCAGGACCCGATCTCCAAGGGAGTGCTGGTACGCCTGATCCGTCTGCTCAATGATGCGCTGGGCATCACCAGTGTGGTGGTGTCCCATGACCTGGCCGAAACCGCCAGCATTTCCGACTACCTCTATGTAGTGGGTGATCGCCAGGTGTTGGGACAGGGTTCGCCGGAGGAACTGATGAATTCTGACGATCCGCGCATCCTGCAATTCATGCAGGGCAGCCCGGATGGCCCGGTGCCCTTCCATTTCAATGCACCGGATTACCGTACCGACTTGTTGGGAGGTGCCCGTGGCTAAGCATTCCGCGCTGGAGCGCCTGCAGCTGCTGGGGCGTGCCGGCATTGATGTCATAGGTGCCATGGGACGCTCGGGCATCACTCTGATGCACGTGCTGTTTGGCCGCCGTGGTGCCGGTACTGGCTGGCACCTGCTGGTACGCCAGCTGTATTTTGTCGGTGTGCTGTCGCTGGCGATCATTGTGGTATCCGGCCTGTTCATCGGCATGGTGCTGGCACTGCAGGGCTATACCATCCTGGTGGATTTCGGTTCCGAACAGGCAGTGGGACAGATGGTGGCGCTGACGCTGCTGCGTGAGCTGGGCCCCGTGGTGACCGCATTGCTGTTTGCCGGTCGAGCCGGCTCGGCATTGACCGCCGAGATCGGCAACATGAAATCCACCGAGCAGCTGTCCAGCCTGGAAATGATCGGTGTCGACCCGCTCAAGTACATCATTGCGCCACGGCTGTGGGCCGGTTTCATTTCCATGCCGCTGCTGTCGGCCATCTTTACCGTGGTCGGCATCTGGGGTGGTGCCATGGTGGCGGTAGACTGGCTGGGCGTCTATGAGGGTTCCTACTGGGGCAACATGATCGCCTCGGTGGATTTCCACAAAGATGTCGTCAACGGCATGATCAAGAGTGTGGTGTTTGCCTTTGTGGTGACCTGGATTGCGGTATTCCAGGGCTATGACTGCACGCCCAACTCCGAAGGCATCAGCCGTGCCACCACCCGTACCGTGGTTTATGCTTCGCTGGCCGTGCTGGGCCTGGACTTTGTTTTGACAGCACTCATGTTTGGAGATTTCTGATGCGAACCCGTGCTCTGGAACTGTCGGTGGGCCTGTTCATCCTGGCCGGTATTGCCGCGCTGCTGTTGCTGGCACTGAGGGTCAGCGGCCTGACTCTGGGCGGCCAGGAAAACACCTATACCCTGTACGCCAATTTTGACAACGTGGCCGGCCTGACCACCCGTGGCAAGGTCACCATGGCCGGCGTTACCGTCGGCAAGGTGCAAAAGATCACCCTTGACCATGACAGCTTCATGGGCCGGGTCGAGCTGACTATCGACAAGTCGGTGGACAACCTACCTACCGATACCACGGCATCCATTGTCACTGCCGGCCTGCTGGGCGAGAAATACATCAGCCTGAGCGTGGGTGGGGAGGACGAGGTGCTGGCCCATAACGACGAGATCTATGACACCCAGTCCTCGCTGGTACTGGAAGAGCTGATTGGCAAGTTTTTGATGAACACGGTGAATACCAATGATTAAACTGACTCTGCCAGCCGTGGCGCAACGCGCTTTTCTGCTGGTTGCCCTGACCCTGTTTTCCGGCTTGCTGCAGGCGCAAACTGCCCACGAAACCGTCGAGCGGGTGACCGATGAGCTGTTCGCTGACCTGAATGTCAACCGCGAGCTGTATCGCCAGGACCCGCAAGCTTTCTATGACGCCATGAATCGCCTGATTGGCGAGGCAGTGGACGTCGAGGGCGTTGCCCGCAGCGTGATGACCGTGCGCTATTCGCGCCGCGCCACGCCAGAGCAGATGCAGCGTTTTCAGGACAACTTCAAGCAAAGCCTGATGCAGTTCTACGGCAATGCATTGCTGGAATTTGACAACAGCGGTGTGCGCATCCTGCCGCCGACAGCGCCCGAGGGCGAGCAGCGTACCGAGGTACGCATGGAAGTGGCCGGCAAGGACGGCATGGTGCATCCGGTGTCCTATACCATGGTCAAAATTGATAATCGCTGGCTGCTGCGCAACGTGATCATCGAGGGCATCAACCTGGGCAAGCTGTTCCGTGACCAGTTTGGCGAGGCGATGCAACGCAACCGCAACAATCTGGATGCGGTTATCGATAACTGGGTCGACAGCGTAGCCCGCGCCCGCAAGGCAGGCAACGCCTAGTGGCCAGTGTTGAACTGCAGGATGGCGTGCTTCGTCTGGCCGGAGTGCTGGATCATGCAGACACGCCCCGGCTGCGCACAGAAGCCGGGCAGTTGCTGCGCGGCAGTGACGAGCAGCAGATCCTGATCGACTGCACTGCCGTGACCCGTTCCAACAGCGCCGGACTGGCGCTGCTGCTGGCTGTCATGCGCGATACGCAGGCGCTCGGCAAGACATATTCCATAGCACAGCTGCCCGATGACATGCGGCAGATGGCTCATGTATGCGAGCTGGCTGAAGTGCTTCAGCCGGTACAACAAGTTGAAGAATAAGAGGTAAGCAATTCATGCAGGCAAGTGACGTTAAAACCATGATCGAAGAAGCCATTGCGGGTGTCAGCGTGGAAGCGCTGGGCGAGGGCTGCAATTTCCAGCTGAACGTGGTCAGTGATGAACTGGCGGCGCTGGGCCCGGTCAAACGCCAACAAGCCATTTATGCGGTGCTGAATCCGCTGATTGCCGACGGCAGCATTCATGCTGTCACCATGAAATTTTATAGCCAGGAACAATGGCAGGCCGAGCGCGGCTGATCCCAAGAGAATACGATGGATAAACTGATTATTACCGGCGGCAACCGCCTGAGCGGCGAGATCCGCATTTCCGGCGCCAAGAACTCCGCACTGCCGATTCTGGCTGCTACCCTGTTGGCCAGCGAGCCGGTTACCGTCTGCAACCTGCCGCACCTGCACGACATCACCACCATGCTGGAGCTGTTTGGCCGCATGGGCGTGCAGCCGGTGGTCGATGAAAAACTCAATGTGGAGATCGACCCCACCACCATCCAGAGCCTGGTTGCACCCTACGAGCTGGTGAAAACCATGCGTGCTTCCATTCTGGTACTGGGCCCGCTGGTGGCACGCTTCGGCAAGGCTGAAGTGGCCCTGCCGGGCGGTTGTGCCATTGGTTCACGTCCAGTGGATCTACACATTCGCGGACTTGAAGCACTGGGTGCCGACATCGTGGTGGAAAACGGCTACATCAAGGCCAGTGCGCCGGAAGGCGGACTGCGTGGCGGTCGTTTCTTCTTTGATACGGTGAGTGTGACAGGTACCGAGAACATCCTGATGGCGGCAGCGCTGGCCAAGGGTACCAGCGTACTGGAAAACGCCGCCCGCGAGCCTGAAGTGGTTGACCTGGCCGACTGCCTGAACGCCATGGGTGCCAAGATCAGTGGTGCAGGTACCGACACTATCACCATTGAGGGTGTCGAGCGCCTGAGCGGTACCCGCTATCACGTGATGCCGGACCGTATCGAAACCGGTACCTACCTGGTGGCTGCGGCCATGACCGGTGGCCAGATCAAGGCCAAGGATACCGATCCTTCCGTGCTGGAGGCCGTGCTGGCCAAACTGCAGGAAGCCGGTGCCGAGATCGAGTGCGGCAAGGACTGGATCAGTCTCGACATGCACGGCAAGCGACCGAAGGCGGTCAACCTGAAGACCGCGCCATATCCGGCGTTCCCGACCGACATGCAGGCCCAGTTCATCGCCATGAATGCCGTGGCCGAAGGCACCGGCACCATCGTCGAGACCATCTTCGAGAACCGCTTCATGCACGTGCAGGAAATGCAGCGCATGGGTGCAAAGATCCAGATCGAGGGCAACACTGCCATCGTTACCGGCATCGAGGAGCTGAAGGCGGCGCCAGTCATGGCCACCGACTTGCGCGCCTCGGCCAGTCTGGTGCTGGCCGCCCTGATGGCACGTGGCGACACATTGATCGACCGTATTTATCACATTGACCGCGGCTATGAATGCATCGAGGAGAAGCTGCAGCTTCTGGGTGCACAGATCCGCCGCGTACCGGGCTAGAAATCATGCTGACCATCGCTTTATCCAAGGGCCGTATTCTTGACGACACCCTGCCATTGCTGGCACGGGCCGGTATCGTACCGTCGGAAGATCCGGGCAAGAGCCGCAAGCTGATCATTCCGACCACCCGTGACGACGTGCGCCTGCTGATCGTTCGCGCCACCGACGTGCCGACCTATGTCGAGCAGGGCGCCGCCGATATCGGCGTGGCCGGCAAGGACGTGCTGATGGAGTACGACAGCCAGAGCCTGTATGAGCCGCTGGACCTGAAGATTGCCAAGTGCAAGCTGATGACTGCCGGTGCTGTCGGTGCTCCCGAACCAGCCGGCCGTCTGCGGGTGGCGACCAAGTTCGTCAATGTCGCCAAGCGCTACTATGCCGAGCAGGGTCGCCAGGTTGAGGTGATCAAACTGTATGGTTCGATGGAGCTGGCGCCGCTGGTTGGCCTGGCCGACAAGATCATCGACGTGGTGGATACCGGTAACACCTTGCGTGCCAACGGTCTTGAGCCGCAAGAGCTGATTGCCCATATCAGCTCAAGGCTGGTGGTCAATCCGGCTTCGATGAAGACCAAGCATGCCAAGATCCGTGCGCTGATGGATATCATGGAGCAGGCTGTAGCCGAAATGGAATAGGGTTTTTGCCTGATAGTGTGGGTGGATAGGCTAAATCTGAGCAAGTTGCAGATGTAAGCCTTGAACTCACGCTGTCATCCTGCGCGTAGCGAAGCGTAGTCGCAGGATCCATGGGTGTTGGTTGTATT
>CAZKTB010000046.1:0-10126 GCA_964555485.1 uncultured Thiopseudomonas sp.
GATCGATACCGCGACCGCCACCCTGATAGGCATAGGTGGCATCGGTGAAACGATCGCAAAGCACAACCTTGCCCTGTGCCAGAGCCGGCAGGATCAACTGCTGCAGGTGCTGGGCACGGGCCGCGAACATCAGCAGCAACTCGGTATCCACAGCTACCGGCTCGTCATGTTCGGCCAGCAGCAGCTCGCGGATCTTCTCGGCCAGTTCGGTACCGCCAGGTTCACGGGTCAGCACCAGCTGATGACCGGCCTGCTGCAAATGCTCGGCCAGAAACTCGCGATTGGTGGTTTTGCCTGCACCCTCGGGGCCCTCCAGCGTAATGAAAAGTCCCCTGGCCATCAGTTGCCCTGCTGTGCCGGAGCAGGGCTGGAGCGGTAGTCACTCCGGCGCTTGAGCTGATATTCGCGCACTGCACGGTTGTGTTCCTGCAGGGTACGGGAAAACTGGTGGCTGCCGTCACCCTTGGCGACAAAGTACAGGGCATCACCCTCTTCCGGATGCAGTGCGGCATGGATGGCGGCACGACCAACCATGGCAATGGGTGTTGGCGGCAAGCCGGCGTTGGTGTAGGTATTGTATGGAGTCGGACGCTGCAGATCAGCGCGAGTGATGCGTCCCTTGTAGTTCTCGCCCATGCCGTAAATCACGGTGGGGTCGGTCTGCAGCAGCATGCCCTTGTTCAGCCGACGGACAAACACTCCGGCAATGGCGGGACGCTCGCTGGCCATACCAGTCTCTTTCTCGATAATCGAAGCCATCACCAATGCCTGGTCCGGCGTATCGTATGGCAGGTTGTCGGCACGCTGCTGCCACTCTTCCTCCAGCACTTCCTGCAGGCGCTTGCTGGCCTGGCGCAGCAGATCGAGGTCAGACTGTCCCCGGGTGAACTGATAGGTATCCGGATAGAAGCGCCCTTCCGGGTGCACGCCCTGATAACCCAGCTCTTCCATCAAGCGCTCATTGCTCCAGTCGCCGGTCAGCTGCTCGAGCACTTCGTTCTGTGCCAGGCTCTGACGCAGCCGAGCCAGGTTCCAGCCTTCCACCAGAGTAATACGGTGCTGAATCATGTCACCCGTGCGCCACTTCTCCAGCAGGTCGCTAAGTTTCATGCCGGGCACCATGGAGTACTCGCCCACTTGCAGTGCAGGCACTTCGTGCTGCAGGCGCCACTTGGAGCGCATCCAGACCGCCCCCTCGATGATGCCCTGCTGTTCAAGACGGCCCAGTAGCGCACGTGGTGTGTCACCGGCGGCCACCAGCAATATTTCTTCCTGTTCCAGCTGCAGTGGCTGCTCCTGAATATTTTCATACATCCAGTAGGCACCGCCGGTCACCAGCACCGCAGCCAGAAAAAAACTTCCAAAGGTAAATACCAAAGCCCTGATCATGAATCCTGTCCATTGATAATAGATTGCAGCCTGAGTGTCTGCGGCCCTGCGGGCCAGCTGTAGCCGGCATATTCCAGAACCGGCCAGATGCCATACAGGCTGTTGCAGGTGAAGACCTCGTCCATCCCGCCAAGCTGGTCAGGATACAGGTCGACAACCTCTACTGCCAGACCATGGCCCGGGGCCAGTTCCAGCAGGCGTTCACGCATGATACCGGCCACACCACTGCCCTCCAGTGCCGGAGTCAGCAGCTTGCCATTGCGTACAAAAAAGATATTGCTGAATACGCCTTCGATGATGCGGCCAGAGGTGTCCAGCATCAGGCCTTCGGCGTAAGCCGGGTCCTGCCATTCGGCACGGGCCAGTACCTGCTCCAGCCGGTTCAGGTGTTTGAGACCGGCCAGCAGTGGCTGGATTGCCAGACGGGTCTGGCAGGGATACAGGCGAATACCCGCTTGCGCATGCCGCGCCGGCCATTGCGGCAAGGGGGCGGCCTGCAGGATGCGGCGGGGTCTTGCCGTCTGCGCCAATCCGTAACCGCGCTCACCATCACCACGAGTGAGGATCAGCTTGCAAACACCCTGTTGCAACTCGCGGGCAAAATCATTGATTTCCTGCCGCACCAGCTGCACATCAAGCGGGATCCGCAAGCGCCGACAACCCAGTTGCAGACGCTGCATGTGCCGCTCGAGCAGGACAATGCTGCCCTGCTCCACCTTCATGGTTTCGAACAGTCCGTCCCCATAGGCCAGGCCACGGTCGGCCAGTGGTATTGCCCGGACAGGCTGGCCGTCAACCAGGCTGTCGATCACTCGTTGAACCGGGTAAACACCAGGGAACCATTGGTACCACCAAAACCGAACGAGTTGGACAGTACCGCATTGATCGGACGTTCCTTGGCCTGATGCGGCACGAAGTCCAGATCACAGCCCTCACCCGGCTCGTCCAGGTTGATGGTGGGCGGTGCAACCTGGTCTCGAATCGCCAGCACACTGAAGATGGCTTCAACCGCACCGGCGGCACCCAGCAGGTGTCCGATCATCGACTTGGTCGAGCTGACACTGAGCTGGTAGGCATGCTCGCCAAAAACGGACTTCAGCGCCTTCACTTCGGCAACGTCACCAGCAGGTGTCGAAGTTCCATGGGCATTGACGTAGTCGATGGCTGTTGCCTCCAGACCGGCATCACGCACCGCGTTGTCCATGCAACGGGCCGCACCATTGCCGTCTTCGGGTGGCAATGTCATGTGGAAAGCATCCGAACTCATGCCGAAACCGGCCACTTCAGCGTAAATGGTGGCGCCACGGGCACGGGCATGTTCCAGTTCTTCCAGAATGACCGCACCTGAGCCGTCGGACAGGACAAAACCGTCACGACCGGCATCCCATGGACGGCTGGCCGCCTGCGGATCATCATTGCGGGTGGACAGGGCGCGGGATGCGGCAAAGCCGCCCAGACCCAGACCACAGGTGGCCATTTCAGAGCCGCCGGCAACCATGACATCGGCATCGCCATACATGATGGTACGGGCCGCCGAACCTATGCAGTGGGTTCCTGTGGTACAGGCCGTAGTGATGGCGTAATTGGGACCCTGCAGGCCCAGCTGCATGGACAGAGCACCGGAAACCATATTGATGATCGAGCCCGGTACGAAAAACGGGGAAATGCGCCGCGGCCCCTTGTCGAACAGGGTCTTGCAGGTTTCCTCGATATTGGTCAGACCACCAATGCCGGAACCCATCACCACACCAATGCGGTTGCGGTTGGCATCGGTCACTTCAAGTCCCGAGTCCTGCATGGCCTGATAACAGGCGGCCAGACCGTACTGAATGAACAGATCGAACTTGCGTGCATCTTTGGCCGGCATGTACTGCTCGACATCAAAGCCCTTCACCGAACCACCAAAACGGGTAGTGAAAGCTTCCACATTCATGTGTTCAATCGGAGCAATACCGCTCCGGCCCGCAAGAATACCAGCCCAGCTCGAGGCCACATCAAGCCCCAACGGGGTCAGCATGCCAAGGCCGGTCACTACGACGCGTCTACGCGACATGGTGGAACCCTCTTTGTTTACAAAATACCAGCAGAATAGCCATCAAAAAAAAACCGCACTACCAACGCATGGATGTGCGGTTTTCGGCTGTATCAAACCGCAACTACATTACTGCGCGTGCGCGTTAACGTAGTCAATGGCTTCTTGTACAGTGGTGATCTTCTCGGCTTTTTCGTCCGGAATCTCGGTCTCGAATTCTTCTTCCAGAGCCATGACCAGCTCAACGGTGTCCAGGGAGTCGGCACCCAGGTCTTCGATGAAAGAAGCGCTATTGGTAACTTCTTCCAGCTTTACACCCAGTTGCTCGGCAACAATTTTCTTGACGCGCTCTTCGATAGTGCTCATTTCTTTTTTGCTCCTGATGGATAAACGAGGCAATCCAAACCCGGATGGCCATTCAAACAAAGTGGGGCATTATACGCATAATTATGCATTTAGTCCCATGTATAAAACTTTTTATCGACCAAATATAACCAACAACAAGCTTGTCGGTATATGGCCGTATTACATATACATGCCGCCATTCACTGGAATGGTGGCGCCGGTTACATAACCGGCCTGCTCAGAGGCCAGGAACCCGACCACTGCGGCAATTTCTTCGGACTGCCCAAGACGTCCAAGCGGAATCTGTGTCAACAGGGCATCACGCTGGGCTTCCGGCAATTCGCGGGTCATGTCGGTATCAATGAAACCCGGGGCAACAGTGTTGACCGTTACCGCCCGTGAACCCAGCTCACGCGCCAATGCACGGGAAAAACCCTCGACACCGGCCTTGGCCGCCGCATAGTTGGCCTGACCGGCGTTACCCATGGCGCCGACCACCGAACCGATGCTGATGATGCGGCCCCAGCGCGCCCTGGTCATGCCGCGCAGCGCAGCCTTGCTGACCCGGAACAGGCTGTTCAGGTTGGTGTCGATGACACCGTGCCATTCGTCATCCTTCATGCGCATCATCAGGTTGTCACGGGTGATGCCGGCGTTGTTGACCAGAATCTGTGGCGCGCCAAAATCGGCCTGGATGCGCTCGAACACCTCGGCGACCGAACTATCACTGCATACATCCAGCACCAGACCAACACCCTGGATACCGGCTTCAGCCAGATAGGCACTGATTGCTTCTGCGCCGGCAGGCGAGGTGGCAGTACCCACTACGGTCGCTCCCTGACTGCCCAGCTGCAAGGCCACCGCCTTGCCGATACCACGGCTGGCACCTGTTACCAGAGCCACTTTTCCTTCAAGACTCATTCTATTCTCCAAAATCAATTCAGTGCCGCCAGGGCAGCCGCCAGCGCATCCGGAGTATCCAGTGCGTGGTTGTCGGCACCCTTGACGCAGCGCTTGTTCAGGCCACCGAGCACACGGCCCGGGCCGCACTCGACAAAAGTATTCACGCCCTGCCCGTTCAGCCAGACCATGGATTCAACCCAGCGTACCGGACTGTACAATTGCGCCAGCAGGTTCTGCTCAAGGCCGGCCAGATCGGTCACGGCAGCAGCCGTCACGTTTTGCACCAGCGGGATCTGTGGCTGTTTCAGACCGACCGCACTTACATCGGCGGCAAACTGTTCGGCGGCAGGACGCATCAGCTCGCAATGGGAAGGTACGCTGACCGGCAGCGGCATGGCACGGCGCGCACCGCGCTCCTTGCAGGCCTCGATGGCACGCTCAACGGCAGATGCCGCACCGGCAATTACCACCTGTCCCGGCGCGTTGTAGTTGACCGCACTGACCACCTCGCCCTGTGCGGCTTCGGCACAGGCCGCTTCGACATCGGCATCTTCAAGGCCGAGAATCGCCGCCATGCCACCTGTACCTGCAGGCACCGCCTGCTGCATCAGTTCGCCACGACGTGCTACCAGTCGCGCGGCATCGGCCAACTCCAGCGAACCTGCTGCAACCAGCGCCGAGTATTCACCCAGACTGTGGCCGGCAACAAAAGCCGGACGCACTTCGCTGTGGGCACACCACAGGCGCCACAGGGCAATGGATGCGGTCAGGATCGCCGGCTGGGTCTTGTCGGTCTGATTCAGCTGTTCTGCCGGGCCCTGCTGGCACAGCTGCCACAGGTCATAGCCCAGCGCTGCCGATGCTTCGGCAAAGGTTTCCTGGATCAGCGGCTCGCTTGTCGCCAGCTCACCCAGCATGCCAACGGCTTGTGAGCCCTGGCCCGGAAAAACAAAAGCAATGGATGCAGTCATCAAAAATCCCATCTGGTCAATGATCAGGCGCAGTCTGCCACGCCGATATGCTTACAAACAAACCGACCATTGGATGATGCTTCAGCCCCTGGAGTCACAGCCTGAAGTTTGCTGCAGGACTTCGGGCAGCTGTTTCAGGCGCTGCGTCAGACGACCGGCAATATCCTCACCAGCTATCTGCATCGCCTGTTCCAGCGCCGCAAGAAATGCCCGCTCGCCGGCTGCACCATGGCTTTTCACCACCAGCCCACTAACCCCGAGCAGCACCGCACCATTGTAGCGGTCCGGGCTCCAGCTGCGCGCCAGCCCTTTCCACATGCCGCGGTTGAGACCAACCAGCAGCCGGCGCCACAGGGTACGCCCGGTTTCCTCGCGCAACTGGCCGCCCATCAACCGAGCCACACCTTCAACGGTCTTGAGCAGGACATTGCCGGCAAAACCATCGCAAACCACCACATCCGCCTGATTGGCAAATACCGCATCCGCCTCTATATAGCCGGTGTAGTGGATGCTGCCGGCCTGTTCCAGCAAGGCAGCCGCCTGACGTACCTGCTGGCTGCCCTTGATCGACTCTATGCCTATATTCAGCAAGGCCACACGCGGCCGCTCCACGCCCGCCAGCTCCAGCGCCAGCGAACCCATCAGGGCAAACTGCACCAGTTGGCTGGCGGTGGTATCCACATTGGCGCCCAGATCAAGCAGGTGTACCGGCCCTTCCCGCGCCGGCAGCGCAGTCATGATCGCCGGACGATCGATACCGGGAATCACTTTGAGGATGTGCCGCGAAAGGGCCATCAACGCCCCGGTATTACCGGCACTGACGCAGCCTGAAGCCTGGCCATCACGCACCAGTTGCAGGGCAATACGCATGGAGGAGTCCGGCTTGCCACGCAGCATCTGCGCGGGCGGATCGTCCATCAGGACCACTTCGGTAGCGGGTTGTATATGCAGACGGCCAGAAAATGGCGCAGGGGAATCCGGCAGCAGCCCGGACAGATCGTCGGGATTGCCAACCAGAATGATTTCGAGGGAAGGATTGCGACGCAGGGCCGCAAGACAGGCGGGCACAATGACGCGGGGACCAAGATCCCCGCTCATTGCATCAACTGCAAGCAGAGTTGCAGTCAAGGATTACTCGTCGGCGCCCTGGGTAACTACCTGGCGACCACGGTAAACACCTTCGGCAGACACGTGGTGGCGCAGACGCACTTCACCGGTCTGGCTTTCTACGGTCAGCGCCTTGCCGGTCAGTGCATCGTGGGAGCGACGCATACCGCGCGCTGAACGGGATTTCTTGCTCTTTTGAACAGCCATTTTAAAACTCCTGAATTTTCAAATTCTTTGCTTCAAGGAAACTCTGAAAAGCGCCTGCATGCAACACATGCCGGCAACTAGTCGTGTCTGGCGATTTTCAGGGTTTCCTTAACTGCGCCAGCACACTGAACGGGTTGGATTTTTCAAGCTCTTCCCCGCTCAATTCCGGTTCGACATAGCCTTCCGGGTGTTCACACTCCCCTTCTGGGTGCTTTGGCACCACCGGCAGGCAAAGCAGCAGCTCTTCCTCAACCAGCGCCTGCACATCCAGCGGCTCGTCGTCCAGCTCTATAATGTCATATGCACTTGGCAACAGGCTGGTATCGCTACCCGGGCGTATGACCACATATTCGTAATCACCGCTGATCGGCAGCTGCACCGCATCCAGACAGCGCTGGCAAGTCATGCCAACCTCTGCCGCCAACCCCATCCGTACAATCGGTAACTGTTGTTCATCACGCAAAAAAGACAGCGAAATCTGCACTTCACCGTCAGTAGCTGCAATCAGTTCACCCAGCCTTTCAAAGGCCGAAAGCGGCCACGCACCGGTAAAGGTGAGTGTCCGGTCGGCGAATCTGCGCGGGTCGACCTGCTGTGGAATAGGGCCATTAGACATAGGCGCGGTATTTTAGTGATGCGTCCGCCAACTGTCAAAGGGTATTCGCCAAAGTGCGGGCAGCCAAAGCCTGTTTGCTACGAAAACCCTTCAAAAAGAACGGATACCTTCACGGTGAGCATTCAACCCGCTTCCTGCTCTGCCAGATGTGTACGGCCGCACCGGAGCGGACTGCATCCAACCTTTCATACTAGCCTTTGCCGGCTTTATTGCCGCTGCAATCTGTGCCAAAATTACAGCTTTAATCAAGGATGCGTTAATACGTGAGCATGCCCCCGGTTTTGTTAAGCATTTTGGCCATGGTTTTTTATCTGGCAGGCAGTACCCGCCTGATCCGGCGCTTTCTGTCCAGGCGTGCGCCTTCAGCCCCGGTCATGGTAAGCCTCAGCCTGCTGGGTGCAGCCTGTCACGGGTTCGGCCTGTATCCGCAACTGTTCAATGAGCAGGGACTGCTGCTGAGCTTTTTCAACGCCGCCAGCCTGATTGCCCTGTTCATCGTCCTGCTGGTAGTGCTTTGCATGAAATGCCTGGCCGCCAACCTGATGCTGGCACCCTTCCAGCTGCTGGCCATCTTGGCGATTGCCGGCACATTGATGGTACCCGAGAGCCAGGCGCTGCCCATCACCGAGGCTCCCGGCGTGCTCGCACACATCCTGCTGTCGATTGTTGCCTATGGCGTGATCAGCATTGCCGTGCTGCAATCGATCATCCTGTTGCTGCAGGAGCAACAACTGCGCAAGCGTCCGGTATCCGGCTGGGTCCGCAGCTTCCCGCCGCTGCAAAGCATGGAAAGCCTGCTGTTCTCGCTGCTCTGGGGTGGCTGGCTGCTGCTGACCCTGTCGCTGGTAACCGGCTGGCTGTATCTGGATAACCTGTTTGCCCAGCACCTGGCCCACAAGACCTTCTTCTCCTGCCTGGCCTGGGTGATCTTTTCCCTGTTGCTGTGGGGGCGCCACCAGCTTGGCTGGCGTGGTCACAAGGCAATCCGTCTGACGCTGGCCGGCTTTTTCCTCTTGATGCTGGCCTACTTTGGCAGCAAACTGGTCCGTGAATTCATTCTGCTCGTTTGAGGCTACAAGCATCCGTGAATAGCTTACCCTTGGGTTACTTGCTGGGTTTCCTGGTTTTTCTGATTGTTTGCTCGGCTTTCTTCTCCAGCTCCGAAACCGGCCTGCTAAGTCTCAACCGCTACCGCTTGCGCCATTTGCAACGCGAAGGCCACAAAGGAGCCCAGCGTGCCGGCCGCCTGCTGAATCAGCCCGACCGCCTGCTCGGTACCATTCTGGTTGGCAACAACGTGGTCAATATCCTCACCGCCTCGATTGCCACTCTGGTGGCTGTCGACATCTGGGGTGATGCCGGCGTTGCCATCGCCACCACCGGCCTGACCATAGTTCTGCTGATTTTTGGCGAGATCACGCCAAAAACCTTTGCCGCCCTGCGCCCCGAAACCGTTGCCTTCCCGGCCAGTCGCGTACTGGCCCTGCTGATGGTCCTGCTTTATCCGGTAGTCTGGCTGACCAGCTTCATCAGTAACGGGCTGCTACGTATTTTCGGTACCAACCCGAAAGAGCATGCTTCGGATGCGCTGTCCACCGAAGAGCTGCGCAGCGTGGTACGCGAGGCCGGAGACGACCTGCCGGAGCAGCGCCAGGAAATGCTGCTGGGCATCCTTGACCTGGAAAATGTCACAGTCAACGATGTCATGATTCCGCGCAACGAGATCGAAGGCATCGATCTGAATGACGAACTCGATCACATCATCTGGCAGTTGCGCACCACCACACACACCCGTCTGCCGGTATTTCGCGACAACATCAACCAGATCATCGGCGTGGTGCATATGCGCCAGATCGCCCGCCTGCTGACACTGAACAAGCTGACTCACGCGGTGCTGGAGGCGGCCTGCATAGAATCCTACTTCATCCCCGAAGATACCGCCCTGTCGGTACAGCTGCTCAACTTCCAGAAGCATAAAAAGCGCATGGGCATAGTGGTTGATGAATATGGCGATATCGAGGGGCTGGTTACGCTGGAAGACATTCTGGAAGAGATCGTCGGCGAGCTCAGCGATGGCGATCCCAACGAAGAACCGGAGATCATCCAGCAGGACGAGAACAGCTTTGAAATCGACGGCACCGCCTATATCCGCGACATCAACAAGGCGCTGGGCTGGGAGCTGCCCAGCGACGGTCCGAAAACCCTCAACGGACTGATTACCGAGATTCTGGAAAGTATCCCCGATGGTGCCATGTGCCTGCGCATCGACACCTATCTGGTGGAAACCCTCGAAGTACGTGACAACCGTATCAGCAAGGCACGCCTGACACTGCTGGATTGATTCCTGTTGTAGGTGCGAATTTATTCGCACAGAGGCCTTTATAGCCCGGCTCAGCCGGGCTTTATCCGGATAAATCCGCACCTACAACAGGCGCTTGATTTGCGTACAACAACAGGTACATGACTCAGATACAACAACGCCGCTCAATGAGCGGCGTTTGTGTAGGTGCGAATTCATTCGCACAAGAGCTTTTGCAACCGGTGGTACCGGACTTG